>NZ_PIGG01000014.1 GCF_002924445.1 Minwuia thermotolerans | reverse complement strand
CGAGAGCGGTCATCCGGAGAAACTTCGAAGCTGATACCCGTGCGCATGCCGCAGACTCGCACGCAAAGCCGACAAGGGGAATCCCCATCGGGACTCCACTGTCGGGTTCAATCCACTAGAACGGACCAAGCAAGGGATGGCGTCCTGGGGCTTGACCCCAGGACCCAGTTCTTTTTTCGCTGGGCCCTTGGATCAAGTCCAAGGGCGCTGGCGAACGGATATGCGTCGCGCGCTGTTCCGGACCCCCGCCTTTCCCGTCTATGCTCCCCCGCAATGCGCCGCAGCGCGCGTCGAAAAAGGGGAGGGCGAGTGAATGAGAACCGGCAGCTTCAAGGGCTACGAGACCTGGATCACCGAGCCGGGCGTGCTCTGGATCCGCTTCAACCGGCCGGAGCAGAAGAACGGCACCACCTCGGTGATGAAGCGGGAACTGATCGAGACCCTGACCGAGGCGCAGATGGACAACGCCGTCCGCGTTGTCGTCTTCACCGGCTCCGGCGACAGCTTCTCCGCCGGCGACAATCTGAAGGGCTACGCCAAGCTGGACCGGGAGACGGACGACGGTCAGGTGCGGCTGATCCCGGGCGGCCATGACACGGGCATCGGCACCTATTCGGCGCTGCGCACGATCTCGCAGCAGCTCAACACGGTCATCCGGGAGATGGACAAGATCACCATCGCCGCGATCAATGGCGTCGCCATTCAGACCGGCTTCTCGCTGGCGCTCTGCTGCGACTTCCGCATCGCCGCAGAGGAGGCGCGGCTGGGGTCCGGCACCCTGCGTTTCGCGCTGCTGCCCGACGAGGGCGGACCCTATCTGCTGGTCCAGCACATGGGTCTGGCGAAGACCATGGACTTCCTGATGCGCAAGAAGATCGTGCCCGCCGCGGAGGCGCTGGAACTGGGTCTGGTCCACGAGGTCGTACCCGCCGACAGGCTGATGGCGGCCGCCGGGGAACTGGCCGTGGAGATGGCCGAGGGTCCGCAGGTCGCCATGCGCCTGCTGAAGCGCTCGGTCTACAACGCCGCGGAGATGAGCTGGCTGCAGACGCTTGACGACATCGCCGGCAAGACCGCGGTCACCGATCACCACCCGGACGCGGCGGAGGGCAAGGCCGCGTTCATGGAACGGCGCAAGGCGCGCTTCAACGCCTGGCTGGACGAGGCCGGCTGACGCGCATGGGCATTCTGGACGGGCTGAAGGTCATCGACGCGGCGAGCTTCATCGCCGGGCCGTCCGCAGCGACGCTGCTGGGCGATTTCGGGGCCGACGTCATCAAGGTGGAACCGCCGGGGGGTGACGGCTACCGCCGTCTGCTGGGCCTGCCGGGCTTTCCGACGGCGGACGTCGACTATCACTGGCAGCTCGACAACCGCAACAAGCTGGGTCTGGCGCTCGATCTGCGCGACGACGCCGACCGGCAGGTCTTCCTCGACCTGGCGGCGCAGGCCGACGTTCTGGTGGTCAACCATCCCCTGCCGGTGCGGCGGAAGCTCGGTATTGCCTGGGGCGACCTGCGCGGGCTCAATCCGGGCCTGATATACGCCTCGCTGACCGGCTTCGGGGAGACCGGACCCGAGGCCGACAGTCCGGGCTTCGACCTCTCCACCTACTGGGCGCGTTCGGGGCTGATGGACCAGGTCCGCCCCGACATGGACGGACCGCCCGCGCCCTCGGTCGCGGGTCAGGGAGATCATCCGACCGGGGTGGCGCTGTTCGGTGCGATCATGCTGGCGCTGTACGAGCGACAGTCCACGGGACGGGGCCGCGAGGTGCAGTCCTCGCTGATCGCCAACGGCCTGTGGTCCAACGCCTGCCTGGCCCAGGCGGCGCTGGCGGGCGGCGACATTCCGCGGCGCCGGCCGCGCCACGCGCCCTTCTCGGCGCTGGTGAACACCTACCGCGCCCGCGACCGCAAGTGGTTCATTGTCAGTGCGCTGGAGCCGGAACGCGACTGGCAGCGCCTGCTCCGAGTGATCGAGCATCCGGGACTTGCGGACGATCCGCGATTTTCCGCCATAGAGGGGAGGCGCGAGAACGCGGCGGCGCTGACGACGCTGCTGGACGACATCTTCCTTGAGCGCGACTGGCCCGACTGGCGCGCCCGCTTCGAGGCTGAACGCCTGTCCGTCGGGCCGGTCTACTCGCCGCAGGACGCGGTGGCCGACGCGCAGGCCCGGCCCTCGGCGGCGGTGCGCCGCACGGCTGACGGGGCGTTGATGGCGGAGGTCATCGACAGCCCGCTCTGGCTGGAGGGAGAAGCGAAGCGGCCCGCCGGACGGGCGCCGGCGACCGACGAGCATGGGAAACTGATCCGCTCGGCGCTGAAGGACGGCCGTTCGCCGTGGCGGCCCTGACCGGCGCGCGCCCCGATGCCGGGGCCCACGTCACAATCCCCGCTTCATGATGCGACCCTGCGGATTGTTTTCTGCGGCGTGCGCCCCGGCTTGTTCCGGAGGCGGTCCCGGCCGCATGACGCTTCGCGCGGTCGGGTGCGCCCCCGGAATGGCGTATTCCTGGTTCAATGCTTCGCGGTCGAGAACCTCCCCGGCCGGGCCTGAATGAAGGCGAACTCGTCGCTGCTGAGCTGCAAGGTGAACTCCAGCGCCCGACCATCGAGCATGGCGAACACGCAGCGGACGCGATTTTGTTCCCGTTCGACATTTGTCTGCACGAGGTCGCCGAGTGCGGAGCCGCCCCGGCCGTCCGGCAGGTCGAAGCGCCGCGCCCGAAGGCGTGACACCGATGAACCGGGCATGGTGAGTTCGACGGCTCTGAACAGGAGAGCCAACGCATGCTCTTCCATATGGGTGAGCGGTGCGTTCTCGTTGAATTTGGCATGCGAGCCGCGCTCCGGCGTGCGGCCGGGCACAATGGCCAGGGGATATTTCGTTCGACGCGACACTACCTCTGCGTCCTTTGTTCTTGTTCTCACGCTACTACCGCAAAGCACTATCGGCACCGATATTCCAGCGACCCTGCGTTGCCGAATGGCATCATACTACCCGTGGCGCCGATCTGTCGACCGGTCCGGCCCGAGAAATTCTTCACTGGCCGGCGGTCAGTTGCGGCCCGCCATCCGTTGCAGCCGGTCGATCCGGTCCGGAACCGGCGGATGGGTGCGCATCCAGGACCGGCCCCTGACGCCGGCGAACTCCTCGATGGTGTCCTTCATATGTGCGCCGTTCGCGAACTGGATGCGCGCCAGCGCCTGGCTGAGCGCGCCCGGATCGCCGGTGAGCCGGACCGAGCGGGCATCGGCGGCGTACTCGCGGCGGCGCGAAAGCGCTGTCTGAAGCAGGGATGTCGCCGCCGGGGCGAAGGCCAGGAACCAGTACACCCAGTCGGGCGCCATCTGTTCGCCCGTGATCATGTAGGTGACCGCGCCCGTCAGCAGGCCGAGCACGGCGGCGGCGAAGGTCACCCGGCTCATGGCCTCGCCGAAGCGGATCAGACGCACGTCCCCGGCGGCGACATGGGCGACCTCGTGGGCGATCACCGCGATCAGATGCCGCTCCGACAACAGCTCCAGAAGACTGCGCGAAATCAGGATCACGCAGTGGCGCCGGTCGCCGATGGAAAATGCATTGGGGGCGCCGTCGATGACCCTGATCTCCGGCGGCTGCGCGAGCCCCGCTGCCCGGGATATCTCGGCCAGGCGCGTCCCGAACCGCTCCGACATGCGCCGTTGCAGCGGCCGGGCGTGGGCGATGCGGAGTTCCATGATCTCGGGCAGGTGCGGCAGCGCCACGATGGCCAGCGCCACCGCCACAGCGACGGCGACGCCGCCCCAGACGCCGAAGGTGGCGCTGGCGGCGATCACCCAGACGCCGCCCATTCCCGCCAGGGGCAGGCGGGACAGGGACCATTCCCGGACCGCTCTCATGCATTCAATCTAGGGGGCGGGACGCCATTCGACCACTGTCCCGCCTTCGACGGGCGCGCGGACCACCAATGCGCCATCCGGGCCGGTGGCCGCGCTCAATGCCCCGGTCAGGGCCGCCGGCAGCCTCTCGCTGTCCAGCACGGCGGACTGGCCGCCTGCGAAGCGGAGGGCCTGCAGAGACCGCCGGCCGTTCTTCGGCAGGATCAGGTCGGCCACGCCATCGCCGTCGACGTCGGCGACGACGCTGAGGCCCTGCTCGCGGGAGCCCATGGCGTGATTGGAATAACCCGGCAGGCTGGCCACCGTCTCGAAGCCCTTCGCGCCGGGCGGGAGCAGCTTCAGCGTGCCGCCGATATGGGGCGTCACCACGATCGCGATCTCCAGCCGGCCGTCCCCGTCGAAGTCGGCGATGCCGGCGGGATTGAGCCAGCGGTTGGCCTGTCCGATCCACGCGTCGCGGAGGACGAGCTGGATCCGGCCCTCCCGGATGCCGTAGATGGCGAGCGCTGCGCCATGCGCCAGGTGGCTCTCGACGACCACCATCTCGTCGACGCCGTCGCCATTGAAGTCGGCGAGGCGGACATGCCGGTCCTCGAAGACGGTCTCTTCGGAAAGGCGGATCCCCAATTTGCGACCGCCGGCCAGTTCGGCCATCAGCGCGCCGGCCTCGATCGCGTCGCCCAGCACGCCGTGAGAGTAGCGTTCCGTGGGCTCGGCCAGCCAGGCGCGCCGGACGGGACCTTCGCCGGTGGCGACGACCGAATCCGGCAGCGCCCCCGGCGGCCGTTCCTTTGCTGAAATCGTTGAAAGGTGAAGGCAGAACAGGGCAGCGGCCAGCAGCGCCGGCCCGCCCCGGCTCATGCGTAGCGGTTCCGGATCAGGTGGAACAGCGCCCTCAGCCCCATGGCCTCGCCGCCGCGCGGGCGGCCGGGGCGGTTCCGGCTGTTCCAGGCCATGATGTCGAAATGCAGCCAGCGGTCCGGGTCGGCCACGAACTCCTTCAGGAACAGCGCCGCAGTGGTCGCGCCGGCGAAACGGCCCGAGCCGGCGTTGTTGATGTCGGCAAAGGGGCTGTCCAGCATGTGGCGGTAGTCGTCGTGCAGCGGCAGCCGCCAGACGGGTTCGGCCACGGCGCGGCCGGCGGCCGTGACCGCATCGGCAAGGGCGTCGTCGCGGGCGAAGAAGGCGGCGATTTCCGTGCCCACGGCGACCCGCGCCGCGCCGGTCAGTGTCGCCATGTCGATCAGCAGGTCGGGGCTTTCCTCGCAGGCCAGCGCCAGGGCGTCGGCCATCACCAGGCGGCCCTCGGCGTCGGTGTTGCCGATCTCCACGGTCAGGCCCTTCCGGCTCTGCAGGATGTCGCCGGGGCGGTAGGCGTTGCCGGCAACCGCGTTCTCGACCGCCGAGATCAGCACGCGCAGGCGCACCGGCAGCTTCGCCGACAGGATCACGTGCGCCAGGCCCAGCACGGTGGCCGCCCCGCCCATGTCCTTGCGCATCAGCTCCATGCCGCTGGCCGGTTTCAGGTCCAGCCCGCCGGTGTCGAAACAGACGCCCTTGCCGACCAGCGTGAGCCTTGGACGGTTCTCGTCGCCGAAGGTCAGATCGATCAGCCGGGGGGCGTCATCGGCCGCGCGGCCGACGGCGTGGATCATGGGGAAGTTCTGCGCCAGCAGATCGTCGCCGGCGACGACCGCCGTGGCCCCGCCGAAGCGGTCGGCGAGGTTCCGCGCCGCCGATTCCAGTTCGCTCGGTCCCATGTGTTCGGCCGGCGTGTTGATCAGATCGCGCGCCAGGCAGACGCCCCCCGCCATGGCGAGGACCGCCTCGCGGTTGGCGCCCTCCGGCCAGACCAGCCGGGCGCGGCCGTCGTCCTTCGGCTTCCTGTAGCGGTCGAAGTCGTAGGTTCCCAACGCCCAGCCGAGACAGAGACCGTCGGCTTCGGCGTTCGGAAGCGCGGAGAGGTCCAGTGTCCAGTCGCCGCCGCCGAGCCGCTTGCCGAGATCGCCGATCGCCCACATACCGGGTTCGTCGGCGGTGACCGCCAGCGCCCCGGCCTGGGCGCCGTCCGGGCCCGGCAGGCGCTCCAGCACGCCCGCCTTCAGCCCGCCTTCCCGGCCCGACAGCCAGTTCCGCACCGGATCGGGCTGGCGCGCCATCCAGTCCTTGACAGCCGCGGCCGGGACCAGATGCAAAGGCCGCGCCTCCGCAGCCTGCTCGACGAAACCGAAATCACTCACTGATCAGACCCATTTCCACGTAGTAGCGCCGGGCGCCCGGATGGAGGGGGATGGTAAGGCCCTCGAGCGCGGTTTCCAGTCTGATCTGCTCGCCCTTGAGATGCCCCGTATCCAGAAGGTCGCGGTTCTCCTCGTGCCACAACGCGGCGGTGATGTCGTAGATGAGGTCGTCGGGAATATCGGCGTGCGTGATCCATTGTGCGCCCACGGAGAGCGTCGGGGTGACGGGATTGGCGCCGTAGACGCCGGCGGGAATGGAACTCGCCGTGTAGTAGCGGTTGGCGTACAGAAGCTGTCTGGCCGCGGCGCCGTCGATCGCCACGAGTTCGAACCGGCCCGTGTCCAGCAGTTCCGAAACCGCCGCCGAGGGATAGCCGACCACGAAGAAGGCGGCGTCGATGCGTTCCTCCAGCAGGCTGGTGATGGACAGTTCCGGGCCGGCGCTCACCGCCTCGATATCGTCGTGTTCGACGCCGAAGGCCGCGAGGATCAGCAGCGCATTGATGCGGGTGCCGGAACCGTCCTGGTCGATCGCGACCCTGCGGCCCTTGAGGTCGGAGATGGATTTGATCCCGAGGCCCTTCCGCGCCACCAGATGCACATGCTCGGGATAGAGGTTTGCGATCGCCCTGAGGTCGGGGAAGACGCCATGGCCGGTGAAGATCTCCGCGCCCTCGAAGGCCCAGGCGACCACATCGGCCTGCGCCAGGCCCGAATCCAGCTTCCGGGTGGCGATCCCCTCCAGGTTCTCGAACGAACCGAGCGTGGTGATCGCCGTCGCGATGAGATTGTCAACGCCACAGGCGCCCCCCTGGCCGCAGGGCGAGCTTCCCCCCGGACGCGAAATCGCCGACGCGATCAGGGAACCGATCGGAAAGTAGGTGCCGGCCGAGGAACCGGTGCCGATGGTGAAGAAGCGGGGATTATCGTGTTCGCCGGCCAGACCGGCGGAACCGGGCAGGAGAACAGCCAGTCCGCAGAGGACCGCAATGAGCGCGTCTCTCGCCTTCGTCATGCCCATGGCGCCCTTATACCCTTCTTCCACGCTGCAGCAAGGTAATCCGCCCGCATTAAACGCCGTGGAGGGCAAATTTTCCGTGAACGGATGGCCCGGACCTGGCGTCTCAGCGCTGGCGCGCCTCCCAGTCCGGGTGCAGCCACGGTTCCCGGTCGTCGGGAGGCAGGAGATCGCGGCCCAGGATGTGATCCGCCATCTTCTCTCCCACCATGATCGACGGCCCGTTGAGATTGCCGTTGGTGATCCTGGGGAAGACGGAACTGTCGGCGACGCGCAGACCGTCCGCGCCGATCACGCGGCCCTCCGGGTCGACCACCGCTTCCGCGTCGTCGGGGTCGCCCATGCGGCAGGTGCCGCAGGGGTGGTAGGCGCTCTCCACCGCGCCCCGGATGAAATCGTCGAGGGCTTCGTCGGTGGTGACCTCGTCGCCCGGCGCGATCTCCGGTCCGGCAAAACGCTCGAAGGCGGGCTGCGCGAAGATCTCGCGGCTGAGACGGATACAGGTGCGGAAGTCGGCCCAGTCCTTCTCGTTCGACATGTAGTTGAACTGGATCGACGGGGCTGCCGCCGGGTCGGGCGCAGCGAGCCGCACGCGGCCGCGGGAGGGTGAGCGCATGGGGCCGACATGGACCTGGAAGCCGTGAGACTTCGCCGGCGCCTTCCCGTCATAGCGAATGGCCACGGGAAGGAAATGATACTGGATGTCGGGGTACTCGATACCGGCGCGGGAGCGGATGAAGGCCGCCGCCTCGAAGTGATTGGTGGCGCCGAGACCGGTCTTCGTGAACAGCCAGCGCGCGCCGATCCAGGCCTTGGCGGCGAGGTTAAGGCTGGGGTAGAGGGAGACCGGTTCCTTGCAGATCTTCTGGATGTAGATCTCCAGGTGGTCCTGCAGGTTGCCGCCGACGCCCGGCCGGTCCGCCAGCACTTCGATGCCATGCTCCTGCAGGTGCGCCGCCGGCCCGATTCCGGAGAGCATCAGCAGCTTCGGCGAATTGATCGAGGAGGCGGCGAGGATCACCTCGCGGCGGGCGCGCACGGTCCGCGGCCGGCCGGTCTGACGGACGCGGACACCGACGGCCTTGCGTCCGTCGAAAACCACCCGCTCTACCAGGCAGCGGATCAGCCGCAGGTTCCGTCGTTTCAGCGCCGGTTTCAGATAGGCGTTCGCCGCCGACCAGCGCCGGCCGCGCCAGACGGTCATCTCCATCGGCCCGAAGCCTTCCTGCTTGCGGCCGTTGTAGTCGTCTGTGGTCTCGTAGCCCGCCTCGCGGCCCGCTTCGATGAAGGCGCGGTAGAGCGGGTTGGTCATCGGCCCGCGGCTGACGTGCAGCGGCCCGTCCTCGCCGCGCCAGCCGGCCTCACCGCCATGGCTCGTTTCCATGCGGCGGAAATAGGGGACGACGTCGCGCCAGGCCCAGCCGCGTGCGCCGGCCTGCGCCCAGCCCTCGTAGTCCTGCGCGTGGCCGCGGACATAGACCATGCCGTTGATCGACGACGAGCCGCCGATCACCTTGCCGCGCGGACAGGCCAGCCGCCGTCCGCCCAGATGGGGCTCGGGTTCGGTGACATAGCCCCAGTCGTAGCGGGCCATGTTCATGGGATAGGAAAGGGCCGCCGGCATCTGGATGAAGGGGCCGGCGTCGCTGCCGCCGTGTTCAAGCACGATGACCGAATGGCGGCCCGACTCGCTCAGGCGCGCAGCCAGCGCCGACCCGGCGCTGCCGGAGCCGACGATGACATAATCCGCTTCCGCCAGGACCGACGCATCATCCGTCATGCGGCGTGCTTAGCGGCCGCCGCCTTGCTTGCCAAGCGGCGCCGTGGTTTCAGGCCGCGGCCTCGGCCTGATAGCCGATGATCGCGGCGGTTTCGTCTGCCGAATAGAACAGGTCCGCAATGTCCTTGTTCTTTTCGTAGATCGCCGTGCGCTCGACCTCGTTGTACTTCACGGCCGAACGGAAATAGCGGTCCCATTCCAGGGACTTGCCGACATACTGGCTGAAGACCTTCGAATTGTGCTCGCCCTCGATCTCGGTCGGCGTGAAGCCAAGATGGTCGCCCATGGACTGCAGGGTGACCTCGCGATGGTTGAGGATGTCCTCGAACTTAACGAACAGCGTCCGTCCGACGATTTCGGGGTCGTTGAACGGGAAGTGGACGAACGGCTTGCGGTACTGGTTGACCGCATCCGAGACCTGGCGGTAGCGGTCGCAGAGCGAGGCCACGCCGGTGACCGGATGGCGGACCATGAAGATGAACTTCACGTCCGGGTACATGCGCTGGATGACCTTCAGGTGCAACGCATTGTCGGGGGTCTGCTCGCCATAGATCCTGCCCCTGGATTCGGTGGATTCCACGAATTCCGAGAACATTGCCGCGACCGTGTTCGCCCAGCTCGGATTGGCCGGGTCGAAACGGGCCATGTAGCGGTCGAAACGGAAGCCCTTCAGATAGGCCTGATGGGCGAAGACATCCTTGGTCACGTCGGACAGGGACGAGTTCATCAGGTTCTCGTAGAAGGTGATGTTGTAGTAGCAGGTGTGGAGGAACGGCGTCACCGGCTGGTGCTTGACGAATTCCAGCAGCGAGTCGCAGTTGGCCGGATCGACGCCCTCGAATTCGCCGCCCTGGCGGATGACGCGGCAGACCAGGCCGTAGAGGTGCTCCAGCCGCGTCATGACCGTGGTGCCCTGCAGGCCGCAGACCTCGGGCTGCTTGTCCAGCAGTGCGCCGGTCACCGTGGTGCCGCTGCGCTCCGAGCCGGCGATGAAGAAGTCGATGCGATCGGTCATGACGGGGCCTTCCGAAGTTTCGTAGTTGCGCACCATGCTGACGCGTCTTCGTAAAATCGTGGTTAACGATGAAGGCCGGGCCTGGCCGCGGGTTCGTGACCGCCGTCGCCTTCGCCTCGGGGTGGTGCAACTTCCGCTTTGCCAAGCGCCCTGCGATCGCCCAACATGACCGCCGGGCGCGGGGGATAGAGGGGGTTCAGCGATGACCGAGTTCCGCAAGATCAACAAGATCCTGGTCGCCAACCGATCCGAGATCGCCATCCGTGTGATGCGCGCTGCCAACGAACTGGGCATCGCCACCGTCGCGGTGTTCGCCGACGAGGACAAGCTGGCGCTGCACCGCTTCAAGGCCGACGAGAGCTATCTGATCGGCCAGGGGCTGGGGCCGGTGAAGGCGTATCTGTCGATCGAGGAGATGATCCGCGTGGCGAAGCTTTCGGGCGCGGATGCAGTGCATCCGGGCTATGGCCTGCTCTCGGAGAACCCTGACTTCGCCCAGGCGTGCGCGGACGCCGGCGTGACCTTCATCGGACCGCCCCCGGCCATCATGCGCGCCCTGGGCAACAAGGTCGCCGCCCGCGAGGCCGCGATCGCGGCCGGCACGCCCGTGGTGCCGGCGACCGGCCCGCTGCCCGAGGATCTGGACGAGGTGGCCCGGATGGCCGGCGAGGTGGGCTATCCGCTGATGCTGAAGGCGTCATGGGGCGGCGGCGGACGCGGCATGCGCGTCATCGAGAGCGCTGCCGAACTCAAGGACGAGGTCGCCGCGGGCCGGCGCGAGGCGGGCAACGCCTTCGGCAATGACGAGGTCTATCTGGAAAAGCTGGTCCGCCGCGCCCGACATGTCGAGGTGCAGTTGCTGGGCGACCATCACGGCAATGTGGTGCACCTATGGGAGCGCGACTGTTCCGTCCAGCGGCGCAACCAGAAGGTCGTGGAGCGCGCGCCGGCGCCCTATCTCAGCGACGCCCAGCGCACCGAGCTGTGCGAGAGCGCGCTGCGCCTGGCCCGCTCGGCCGCCTATGTCAATGCCGGCACCGCCGAGTTCCTGATGGACTACGACACCGGTGAGTTCTACTTCATCGAGGTCAATCCCCGCATTCAGGTCGAGCACACGGTGACCGAGGAAGTCACCGGCATCGACATCGTCAAGGCGCAGATCCGCATCGCCGAGGGCGGCCGTGTCGGCAAGGTCGAGGAGACCGGCGTGCCGCCGCAGGAGAAGATCTTCCTCAACGGCCACGCCCTGCAGTGCCGCATCACCACCGAGGATCCGGAAGCCAACTTCATCCCCGACTATGGCCGGATCCTGGCCTATCGCGGGGCGACCGGGTTCGGCATCCGCCTGGATGGCGGCACCGCCTATTCCGGCGCGGTGATCACCCGCTACTACGACTCCCTGCTGGAGAAGGTCACCGCGTGGGCGCCGACGCCGCAGGAAGCGATCCGCCGGATGGACCGGGCGCTGCGCGAGTTCCGCATCCGCGGCGTGGCCACCAACCTGATCTTCGTCGAGAACCTGATCAATCACCCGAAGTTCGTCGCCAACGAGTACACGACGAAGTTCATCGACGAGACGCCGGAGCTGTTCGACTTCCCCGTACGTCAGGACCGGGCGACGAAACTGCTGAACTTCATCGGCGACGTCATGGTCAACGGCAATCCGGAGGTCGAGGGCCGCGCGAAGCCCAGCATGGGCCACGCGCCTGTGGTGCCGGCGCCGCGCAATGACGCCCCGCCGAAGGGCACGCGCGATCTGCTGGACGAGCTTGGGGCGGAGAAGTTCGCCGACTGGATGCTGGATCAGAAGCGGCTGCTGATGACCGACACCACCATGCGCGACGCCCACCAGTCCCTGCTGGCGACGCGTATGCGCAGCTTCGACATGGTGCAGGTGGCCGAGGCCTATTCGCGCAATCTCGCCGGCCTGTTCTCCATCGAGTGCTGGGGCGGGGCGACCTTCGACGTTTCCATGCGCTTTCTCAGGGAATGCCCCTGGGAACGGCTGTCGGATCTGCGCGAGCGGATCCCGAACATCCTGTTCCAGATGCTGCTGCGCGGCGCCAATGGTGTCGGCTACACGGTCTATCCCGACAATGTCGTGAAGGGCTTCGTTCACCAGGCCGCCGAGAGCGGCGTCGACGTCTTCCGCGTCTTCGACAGCCTGAACTGGGTGGAGAACATGCGCGTCGCCATCGACGCAGTGCGCGAGTCGGGCAAGCTGTGCGAGGCGGTGGTCTGCTACACGGGCGACATCTTCGATCCCGAGCGCCCGCGCTACGACTTGAAATACTATGTCGACATGGCGCGCGAGTTGAAGGCCGCGGGCACCAACATCCTTGGCATCAAGGACATGGCGGGGCTGTTGAAGCCGGCCCAGGCGCGGGTGCTGGTCAAGGCGCTGAAGGAGGAGACGGGCCTGCCCGTCCACTTCCACACCCACGACACCTCAGGCATTTCGGCCTCCAGCGTGATCGCGGCGGCCGAGGCCGGCGTCGATGCGGCGGACGCGGCGATGGACAGCTTCTCCGGCCTGACCAGCCAGCCCAATCTCGGCTCCATCGTCGAGGCGCTGCGCTTCGGCGAGCGGGAAACCGGGCTCGAGCCGGCCGTCATCCGGCAGTTCTCCGACTACTGGGAGGCCGTGCGCCGGCGCTACGGCGCCTTCGAGAGCGACCTGCGTTTCGGCGCGTCGGAAGTCTATCTCCACGAGATGCCCGGCGGGCAGTTCACCAATCTGCGCGAACAGGCGCGCAGCCTGGGTCTGGCCGAGCGCTGGCACGACGTGGCCCGGACCTATGCCGACGTGAACCAGATGTTCGGCGACATCGTGAAGGTGACGCCGTCCTCCAAGGTCGTCGGCGACATGGCGCTGGCGATGGTCTCGGCCGGCCTGACCCGCGCCGACATCGAGGATCCGGACAAGCCCTTCAGCTTCCCCGATTCGGTGGTGTCCTTCTTCCACGGCGATCTGGGCCAGCCGCCGAACGGCTTCCCCCCGGCGCTGCAGAAGAAGGTGCTGGGCGAGACGAAACCGCTGACCGAGCGGCCGGGCGCCAGCGTGCCGCCGGCCGATCTCGCCGCGCTGCGCAAGGAGGCCGAGGCGGCCGCGGAGCGCGAGATCACCGACGAGGAGTTCCAGTCCTATCTGATGTATCCGAAGGTCTTCACGGACTTCGCGAAGTTCCAGGCCGATTTCGGGCCCGTCGACCGGCTGCCGACGCCGGTCTTCTTCTACGGACTGGAGCCGGGGGACGAGGTCCTGGTGGAGATCGAGAAGGGCAAGGCGCTGGTGATCCGCTGCCAGGCCGTGGGCGAGCCGGACGAGGAGGGCGTGGTGCGCGTCTTCTTCGAGCTGAACGGCCAGCCGCGCCGGGTCAAGGTGCGTGACCGCAGCGCCGCCGCCTCGGTGGAGCAGCGGCCGAAGGCCGAGCCGGGCAACGCGAAGCACGTCGCCGCGCCGATGCCGGGCATGGTGGCGACGGTGGCGGTGGAGAAGGGCCAGAAGGTGCAGACGGGCGACCTGCTGCTGACCATCGAGGCAATGAAGATGGAGACCGCGATCCGCGCCGAACGCGACGGCGAGGTGGCCAGCATCCATGCCGGCGCCGGAACCCAGGTCGACGCCAAGGACCTGCTGGTGGAGTTCGCCTGACTGTCAGCCAGATCCCTCGAGCGCCTCATGGTTCTCATAGCGCTTCGCCGCCTCGAAGGCCGCGATCATGGTGGCCACCAGCGGCATGGCGATCAGGGCGCCGATCAGGCCCACCAGGCTGCCCAGGACCAGCAGCGCCGCCAGCACCAGCGCCGGCGGCAGGGCGATGATTCGGCGGTGGACCATGGGCGTCAGCAGCAGGCCCTCCACGTTCTGCAGCACGACGATCAGGATCAGCGCCAGCAGGGTCTGCTCGATGCTCTGCGTCAGCGCCATGAGCAGCACCGGGATGGCGGCGATCACAGGGCCCAGATTCGGGATGAAGGTCATCAGTGCCGTGAACAGGCCGAACAGCAGCGCGAAGGGCACGCCGATGACCCACAGGCCCAGCGTCATGATGCTGCCCAGAACCAGCATCGAAAGCCCCTGACCGACGAACCACCAGGCCACGACCACGGCGACCCGGTCCATCATGTGGTTGACCATGCCGCGGCGGTGGGCGGGGGTCACGAACAGCACGCCCTGGCGGTAGAGCTTTGGCTCGAAGGCGATGTAGGCGGCCATGGCGATCATGATGATCGCGCCGAACAGCGTGCCGACGACGCTGGAGAAGATGCCGGTCAGCCGGCCGATCATCTGGGTGCTCTCGGCGATGATGGCCGACAGGTCGGGCAGGGCGTCGGGCTCGCCCATCGCCTCCCGCACCAGGTTCAGGATCGTCACGCCGATCTCGCTGCGCCGGATCGCCGCCTCGCTGGCGCGCCAGAGTTCGGGCACGCGGCGGGCCAGTTCGCCCGCCTGCTCCACCACCTGCGGGCCGATGACGAAGACCATCGCCATGCCGGTCGCCAGCAGCACGATCAGGATGATCAGCAGGGCCGGCGCGCGCGGCAGGCGCAGCCGCCGCGACAGCACGTCCGCCGCCGCCGACAGGAAGATGCCGAAGATGATCCCGGCGAAGATCAGGCACAGCACCGGCAGCGCGTAGATCAGCAGACCCGCCACGGCGAGGCTGACGCCGACGACGAGCAGCATCCTGTAATCGTTGCCGCTGCGGCCACCGTCCGTGTTCATGCGTCATGCTCCTGTCGTCGGGGACGGTTACACCCGAGCGGGCAGGAGGCGTCAAGGCGCGCCTGCGGCGGTCGGGCCGGCCGCCTCACACGAGCGTGAACGCGACGGCCCTGCGAATTCGGTCATCATGGCTTGTCGAGACTTGGAACAAGTCCAGCAGAGGAGGCGCAGATGCTTCGTAGAGTAATCCGGTTCGCGGCGGCGCTGGCCGTGGGCGCGACGCTGGCGACGGCGGCGGCGGCCGAAGGCGTCGGCGTGCACTGGTACGGCCAGTCGGCGTTCAAGATCACGACGCCCGGCGGCAAGGTGATCCTGATCGATCCCTTCATCTCGAAGAATCCGAAGACGCCCGAAGACCAGAAGGATCTCTCGAAACTGGGCCAGGTGGACCTGATCCTGGTGACCCACGGCCATGGCGACCATGTCGGCGACACCTTCGAGATCGCCAAGATGACGGGCGCCAAGGTGGCCATGAACGCCGACATGGGGTCGACCTACAACTCGCTGAAGGTCATGGACCCGAAGAACCTGATCCGGTTCAACAAGTCCGGGCGCATCGCGCCGATCGGCAAGGACATCGTGATCACCATGACCCGGGCCGAGCACAGCTCCACGGTGGGCTTCGACGGCAAGGTCTTCCCGGGCGGGGAGCCTGCCGGCTACATCATCCGTCTGGAGAACGGCTACAAGATCTACCATGCCGGCGACACGGGCGTGTTCGGCGACATGCGCTTCATCAGTTCCTACTACAGGCCCGATCTGGCGCTGCTGCCGATCGGCGGTCACTTCACCATGGGCCCCGCCCACGCGGCCTATGCGTTGCGGAACCTCATGAAGGAAATCCCGCGGGTCATGCCCATGCACTACGGCACCTTCCCGCCGCTGAAAGGCACGCCGGAGCAACTCGTCAAGGCGCTCGGCGACCACCCGGTCGAGGTCATCGTGATGCAGCCGGGCGAAAGCCGGGAGTTCTGATTCCCGGCGATGCCCCGGAGCGACACTCCGGGGCGCGGCCGGTTCCTAACGCCCCTTGTAGGCGGGCTTGCGCTTTTCGGTGAAGGCCGTCAGCCCCTCGATCACGTCCTCCGACTGGCCATAGGCCTCCCAGACCTGCATCTCCGTCTGCAGCGCGCGGTCCAGCGGCATGTCGAGCGCCTGGTCGACGAGGTGTTTCATCAGCCGCATGGCCAGCGGGCTCTTGGAGGTCAGCTTGGCCACCAGTTCCTCGACGCGCGGGATGAGCTGGTCGTCGGGCACGATCTCGTTGACCAGGCCCCAGTCGGCCACCTTCTGCACTGGCAGCAGTTCGCCGGTGAACAGCAGATACTTGGCCCGGGTTTCGCTGATCTTGCGCGGCAGTCTGATGGCACTGCCGCCGCCCGGCAGCATGCCGAAATTGATGTGGCCGTCGCCGATCTTCACCGACTCCGCGGCGATCACCAGGTCGCAGGCCAGGGTGAGTTCCAGGCCGCCCGCCGCCGTGATGCCGTTGACCGCGGCGATGGTCGGCTTCTCGCACTCGCCGACCCGGGCAAAGGCCTCGTAGGCCTGCTTCATGAAGGTGCGCACCTTCACCGGGTCGCCCGAGCCCATGAACTGCAGGACGTATTTCAGGTCGGCGCCGGCGGAGAAGGCGCGGCCCGAGCCGGTGAACACCACGGCTTTCACCTCCGGGTCCTTCTCCGCCTTCTCGATGACTTCCGAATAGCCGTCGAGGATGTTCTGGTTCATCGCATTGAGCGCGTCCGGACGGTTCAGCGTCACCCAGGCTGCGCCGTTGCGGACTTCGTAGAGCATGTCTTGCGTCATCATCCCCTCCCCGGGATCGATCGTGCTGGGCGCCGCCGGCCGGCGGCCCGTCGCCGGAGATGATGCCCGCTTCCGCGGCCGGGGGCCAGTCAGGCGATGGGCGGTTCGGCCTCCGCCAGCATCTCCGCGGCGAGGTAGAGCGAACCGGTCACCAGCGTGCGCGGCGCGCCGCGTTCCCGCCGCGCGATCCCGACGGCTTCGGCGAGGGACCCGGCGACCCGCGCCTCCAGGCCGAGCCGGCCCGCGGCGAATGCGATCTCCTCCGGCGGATGGGGACGGCCGGCGGTGTAGACCGGCTGCCGGCCGGCGGCGACGCCGATCACCAGCGGGCGCAGGTGCTGGAACGCAGCCAGGAAGGGCGTGACGGGACGGCTGTCGAGCATGCCGACGATCAGGCAGAGCGGTTTCGGCGGCAGAACCTGCAGCGCGCCCGCCATCGCGGCGGCGGCATGTGGGTTGTGGCCGCCATCGACCCAGATCTCGCGCCCCTGGATGTCCAGACGCTGCATCCTCGCCGGCCATTGGGCTTTGGCGAGCCCTGCGGCGGCCTCGGGCAACAGGCCGGGGCGGAACGACTCCAGCGCTGCGACGGCGAGCGCCGCATTGCGCCACTGATGGGCCCCGGCGAGGCCGGGGACGGGGAGCGCGATTTCGCTCTGGCCGCTATAGAGACCGGATTCGGGATCGACCGTGAAGTCGCGGCCGGCGAGACGCAGGGGAACCTGGAGCGCCCGGGCCCGCTGTTCGATGACCGCCACGGCGTCCGGATGTTCGGGGCCGGCGACGCAGGCCGCACCGGGTTTCAGGATTCCGGCCTTCTCCGCGGCGATCTCGGCGATGGTATCGCCCAGATAGGCCATGTGGTCCAGCGCGATGGGCGTTATCACGGTCAGCGCCGGCTGGCGGACGACGTTGGTGGCGTCCAGCCGGCCCCCCATCGCCGTCTCCAGCAGCAGCACGTCGGCGGTATCCTCGGCGAAGGCGAGGAAGGCGGCTGCCGTCAGCGCCTCGAAGCTGCTCAGCACGCCGCCGTCATTGGCGTCCTCGACGCGCAGCAGGTGCCGGGCGAACTCGGCGTCGCGTATTTCGCCGCCGGACAGCGTGACTTCCTCGGTGACCCTGTGCAGATGGGGCGAGGTGAAACACTGCACGTCGAGACCGGCATGGCGCAGCATCGCCCTCAGGAAGGCGACGACCGATCCCTTGCCGTTGGTGCCGGCGACGTGGATGACCGGCGGCAGCCGGTCGAGCGGATCGCCCAGCCGCTCCAGCAGCGCGGGAAGACGCTCCAGATCCAGTTCCATCTTGCGGACCGACTGGCTGTCGATCCGGGCCAGAATGGCATCGCTCAGCGGCGCGCTCACTTCTTCTCGGACTTGCCCCCGGTCTTCTTCTCCGACTTACCCTCGGCCTTCGTTCCGGCTCCGGCCGACGGGGTCTCCTCGACGGCCTCGTTGGGCATGGGGATGGCGACCTCGGCGTCGGGCTTCGGCAGGGGCTTTGGCGGCTCCACGGTCTTGACCCGCAGCAGCGAGATGACGCGGGCGACGGTCTCGGCGAGCTGATGGCGGTGGATCACCATGTCGACCATGCCGTGATCCAGCAGGTATTCGGCGCGCTGGAAGCCGTCGGGCAGTTGTTCGCGGATGGTCTGTTCGATTACCCGCGGGCCGGCGAAGCCGATCAGGGCGCCGGGCTCGGCGATGGTCACGTCGCCGATCATGGCGAAGCTGGCGGTGGTGCCGCCGGTCGTGGGGTCCGTCAGCACGCAGATATAGGGCAGACCGGCGTCCCTCAGCCGCTGCAGCGCCACCGTGGTGCGCGGCATCTGCATCAGCGAGAGGATGCCCTCCTGCATGCGCATGCCGCCGGAGGCGGCGCAGACCACCAGCGCCGCATCCTTCTCGACGGCCTTCTCGGCCGCCGCGATGATCGCTTCGCCCTCGCCGGCCGAAACGGAGCCGCCCATGAAGAAGAAGTTCTGCGCCGCGATGACAGCCGCCAGTCCGCCGATACGGCCGAAGCCGACCTCGACGGCGAAGTCCGAGCCGGAGGCCGAGCGGGCTTCCTTGAGCTGGTCGGTATAGCGCCGCGCATCCCTGAATTTCAGGGGATCGAGCGGCGGTTCGGGCGTCCGCACGCGGGTAAACTTGCCGTCGTCGAACAGCAGGCGCAGCCGCGCGCCGGCCTTGAGCCGCATGTGATGGTCGCAATGGGGGCAGACGCGGTGGCTCTGCTCCAGGTCCCGGTGAAAGACCATCTGGCCGCAGGAACGGCATTTCTCCCAGAGATTGTCGGGGCTGTCCTTCTTTCGGCCCAGCCCGATCTTGGGCAGTACGGTGTTGGTCAGCCAGCTCATGGATCTTCCTATTCTGCCGGTACGGTCTCTCGGCGGGCCGAGCGCACGCCGGCGCTCAGGTCGCGCACCAGTTGCAGGACGCCCGCGACGGCCCTGTCACGGTCGCCGCCCGCTTCCTTCACGCGATTCACGATCGCCGAGCCGACGACGGCGGCGTCCGCGACCTCCGCGACGGCCGCGGCCTGCTCCGGTGTCTTGATGCCGAAGCCGACGGCGATGGGCAGGTCGCTGTGGCGCTTCAGGCGGCGCACGGCCTTCGCCGCGGCCTCCGTGTCCAGGCTCGCCGCGCCGGTGATGCCGGCGACGGAAACGTAGTAGATGAACCCGGACGTGTTCTCGAGAACGGTCGGCAGGCGGCGGTCGTCGGTGGTCGGCGTCGCAAGGCGGATCAGCGAGATATCCTTCGCGCCGGCTGCGGCCAGCAGGTCCATGTCCTCCTCCGGCGGCAGGTCGACGACGATCAGACCATCCACCCCCGCCGTCGCGGCGTCCGCGGCGAAGCGGTCCACGCCATAGGAGAAGATCGGGTTGAAATAGCCCATCAGGACGATCGGGGTCGCCGGGTCGCCGCGGCGGAACTCGGTCACCATCTCCAGCGTGCGGGCGAGGGTCTGTCCCCCGGCCAGGGCCCTCAGCCCCGCCTCCTGAACCGAGGGGCCGTCGGCCATGGGGTCGGTGAACGGCATGCCCAGTTCGATCAGGTCGGCCCCGGCCTCGGGCAGGCCGTGCAGGATCCGCATCGCCGTCTCGCGGTCGGGGTCGCCCGACATGACGTACGGCATCAGGGCGGCGCGCCCCTCCGCCTTCAGCTGGGCGAAGCGCGCCTCGATGCGCCGGCTCATATCTCCACCCCCAGGGCCTGGGCGACCGCGAAGACATCCTTGTCGCCCCGGCCGCACATGTTCATCAGAATGATGTGATCCTCCGGCAGGTCCGGCGCAATCCTGGCGACGTGGGCCAGGGCGTGGGCCGGCTCCAGCGCCGGAATGATGCCCTCCTTGCGGGCGCAGAGCTGGAACATCTGCAGCGCCTCGTCGTCGGTGGCGGAGACGTACTTCACCCTGCCGACATCCTTCAGCCAGGCGTGTTCCGGACCGATGCCCGGATAATCGAGCCCGGCGGAGATCGAGTGCGCCTCCGTGATCTGACCGTCGTCGTCCTGCAGCAGATAGGTCTTGTTGCCATGCAGCACGCCCGGCCGCCCGCCGGTCAGCGAGGCGGCGTGCTCGCCGGTCTCGAGGCCTCGCCCGGCGGCCTCGACGCCGTAGATCTCGACCTCAGGATCGTCCAGGAATGGGTGGAACAGACCGATCGCGTTGGAGCCGCCGCCGATGCAGGCCACCAGCGTGTCGGGCAGGCGGCCCTCCCGCTCCATCATCTGCTCCTTCGCTTCGTTGCCGATCACCGACTGGAAGTCGCGCACCAGTTCCGGGTAGGGGTGCGGCCCCGCCGCGGTGCCGATGATGTAGAAGGTGTTCTCGACATTGGTGACCCAGTCGCGCAGGGCCTCGTTCATGGCGTCCTTCAGCGTCGAGGAGCCGGACTTCACGGGGATCACCTCGGCGCCCAGCAGCTTCATGCGGAATACGTTCGGCTGCTGCCGTTCGACGTCGACGGCGCCCATGTAGACGGTGCAGGGCAGGCCGAAGCGCGCCGCCACGGTCGCCGCCGCCACACCGTGCTGGCCGGCGCCGGTTTCGGCGATGATGCGCGGCTTGTTCATGCGCCGGGCCAGAAGGATCTGGCCCATGCAATTGTTGATCTTGTGGCTGCCGGTGTGGTTGAGCTCGTCGCGCTTGAAATAGATCTTCGCGCCGCCGAAGTACTCCGTCAGGCGCTCCGCGAAATAGAGCGGGCTCGGCCGGCCGGCATAGTGCTTCAGGTACTCGTCGAGCTCGACCTGAAAGGCCGGATCGGCCTTCGCGTCGTTCCATGCCTTCTCCACCTCCAGCAGCAGTGGCATCAGGGTCTCGGCGGCGTAGCGTCCGCCATACGCGCCGAAATGGCCGCGCTGGTCGGGGCCGTTCCGGAAGGAGTTGGGGTTGTTCTGCACGTTCATGCTCGGTCCTCTTTCAGAGGGATTTGACGGCGTCGAGGAACTTCGCGATCCGCGCGGGATCCTTCGTCCCGGGTGCGCTCTCTACGCCGGAGGAGACATCGACCCAGGCTGCGCCGCTGATGCGGACCGCCTCGGCCACGTTCTCCGCGTCCAGTCCGCCCGAAAGCATCCACGGGCGGTTCCACTTGCGTCCGGCCAGCAGCCGCCAGTCGAACGCGACGCCGTTGCCGCCCGGCAGGCCATGACCCTGGCCCTTTGGCGGCTTGGCGTCGAACAGCAGCCAGTCGGCGGCGCCGTCATAGGCGTCGACGGCGCCGAAATCCTCCGGTCCACGGATCCTGATGGCCTTCATCACCGGCAGGCCGGTGCGGGAGCCGATGGCCGCCGCGCGCTGGGGCGTCTCCGAACCGTGGAGCTGGATCATGTCCAGCGCCGCACCCGTCAGCACCGCGTCGAGCCAGCCATCGTCGGGGTCCACGAACAGGCCGACCCGGGTCGCCCGGCCGGTCTGGCGGCCGATGCTCGCCGCAGTCTCGGGCGAGATGCTCCGTGGCGACGGCGGATAGAAGACGAAACCGATGGCGTCGGCGCCGCCGCGCACCGCAGCATCGACCACTTCGGGGGTGTTCAGCCCACAGATCTTGGCCTGCAGTTTCATGCCGCGCCTGCCTCCGCCGCCACCCGCCGCGCGGCGGCGCGGCGGTCTTCGGCGGCGGTGATGGAACGGCCGACCACGATATAGGTGGCGCCGGCGGCCATGGCGTCGCGCGGCGTCATGATCCGCTTCTGGTCGCCGAGCGCGTCGCCGGCCATGCGGATGCCCGGCACGACAAGCATCGGGTCCGGTCCGAGCGCTTCGCGCAGGGGAGCGATTTCCTTCGGACTGCAGACCAGGCCGTCCGCCCCCGCCGCGACGGCCAGCCGGCCCAGGCGCACGACCTGATCGGTCGCGCCGCCGGCGACGCCCATCGCTTCCAGGTCCGCATCATCGAGGCTGGTCAGAACGGTGACGGCGACAATGGCCGGGCGCGCCGCGCCGAAGGCTTCGGCAGCCTGCCGCGCGGCGCGGATCATCGCCGCCCCGCCCTGGGCGTGGACGGTCAGCAGGTCGGGCCGGCAGGCGCTGGCGGCGGAGGTCACCGCCCCGGCGACAGTGTTCGGGATGTCATGCAGCTTCAGGTCCAGGAACAGCCGCCGCCCGGCGGGCGCGGTCTCGCGCACGCTCTGTGGGCCGTGTGCCGCGAAGAACTCCAGCCCGAGCTTGAAGCCGCCGACCTCGTCCTGAAGTTCGGCGACGATGCCGCGCGCCTGCCCGGCATCGTCGGTGTCGACGGCCAGCAGGACCGGATTCTCGGATGGGCTTCCATCAAACATGCGGGCGGTATAGCAGTTGGGATCGCCGCGTTGTAGATGCCTTGATGCGCCGCATTCGTTGCCAGAGAGGTTGGCGATCCACCCATGTCCATCGTGCAGGCCCATATATCCATCGACGATGTCGCGGAGGCAGGATTCCGGGAGCACCTGCGGCGCTGGTTCGATCAGCGCGATGCCGCCGGGGGACTGCCGGACCGCAGCCTGATCGATCCGTTCATGGTGCCCGCGCTGGCCGAGTCGGTCATCCTGTTCGAGGTCGGCGAGGATCTGTCGCCGACCTATCGCCTGACGGGCGAGGCCATGCGCCGCGCGGTCGGCCGGCCCACCGTCGGTCTCACGCCCTATGACCTGATGGGACGCACGCCCTATGCCGAGCTGATCGTCGAGCAATTGCGGGACTGCGCGCGGGCCGTGCAGCCGATCTACTCCAGTCACGATTTCGTGGTCGCCCAGGACGAGATCGCGCGTGAATCGCGTCGGATCGCGATGCCCTATGGCCAGCACGGAGAAGTGAACCGGCTGCTGTGCTTCCAGGTCGTCTCAGAGAAGCTGGAACTGAAGGAAGGCGCCGCCTACCGCATCGACGACTGGTCGCTCAACCAGCTTGCCTTCGTCCATTCCGCCTGAGCCCCGCATCCGATCGGCGCCGGTCCGGCCTTCAACCTGACGCACGCCGGCCCTACATCCATCCGATCGGCCGATCGCGACCGGCGCTGTCCGCCATCATGCAACACGAGGATCTCCCATGCGAGCGAGCCTGTTTACCGTGGCCCTGGCGCTGATCGCGCTGCCGGCCTTCGCGGCGGAGATCCATGAGACCTCGGCCGGCAAGGTCAGGGTCGAACGGGTCGTCGGCGATCTCAGCCGGCCCTGGGCCGTGGACTTCCTTCCCGGGGCCGGCATGCTGATCACCGAGCGGGACACCGGGGTGCTCTGGCGCGTCGACCGCGATGGGAACGGCCGCAACGAAGTCGCAGGCGTGCCGGAGGTTTCGCCCGAAGGGCAGGGCGGTCTGCTCGATCTCGTGGTCGCGCGCGATTTTGCGGACAGCCGGGAGATATTCCTTTCCTACGCCGAACCGCGTCCCGAGGGCCAGGCGACGGCGCTGGCGGTGGCGCGGCTGTCGAAAGATGGCGAGCGGCTGGAGAATGTCCGGGTGATCTTCCGCCTCGACCGCGCCAGCGAACGGGGCCAGCATTTTGGCGGCCGCATCATCGAGGCTCCGGACGGCACACTGTTCCTGACGATCGGCGATCGCGGCCGCAGCGATGCGGCGCAGGATCTCCAGGCCCACAACGGCAAGGTCATCCGGATCGGGCGCGACGGTTCCATACCGGCTGACAATCCCTTCGCCGACGGCGGCGGCCTGCCCGAGATCTGGTCCCTGGGCCACCGCAATCCGCAGGGCGCGGCCCTGGATGCCGAGGGCCGCCTCTGGATCAACGAACACGGCGCCAGGGGCGGCGACGAGATCAACCGGCCGGAGAAGGGGCGCAACTACGGCTGGCCCCGGATCTCCTATGGCACCCACTATTCGGGCGCGAAGATCGGCGTCGGCACGCACGCGCCGGGCCTGGAACAGCCCGTCTATTACTGGGATCCGTCGATCGCGCCGTCGGGCATGGCCATCTATTCCGGCCGGCTCTGGCCCGATTGGGAGGGCGACATCTTCGTCGGCTCCCTGAAGTTCGATTTCATCAGCCGCCTGCAGCGCGACGGCGACGGGATCACGGGGGAGGAGCGGCTGTTCGAGGGCGACTACGAACGGATCCGCGACATCGCGGAGGGGCCCGACGGCGCGATCTGGTTCCTGGCGGAAGGCGAGGGCGCTCTTTACCGTATGTCGCCCGCCGAATAGGGGCGCTCAGCCGGCGGCGAACACCGGACGCCAGTCGCCCGCGACATTGCCGGCCAGGATGCGCTGGACCAACCCCTCGTCGCCGGCGAGCGGCAGCAGCAGCCGGTCCCAGGTCCGCACCGATACGTGGGCCGCAGGATTGTGGCGCGTGTAGACTGCCTCCCGGCGGATCATCGCCGCGCGGTACATGCACAGGAAAAAGACCGAGACGTAGTTGCTCGAGCCGATCTCGGACGTCTTCTTGCCGGTCATGTCGAATCCGGAATGCTGGGCGATCCTGCTGCCATAGACGCGGTAGCGGAAATCCGCGCCGCCATCCAGCACGTCGAGCAGCATGATGTAGCCGAGCGCCGGCTTCATCGCCAGCGGATCGACCGCGCGCGCCTGCGGCAGACCGCCGGTCTTCGGCAGTCCCCGCCAGTAGTCGTTGAGAAACCTGAGCGGCGCGGCCGGGAGTTCATTGGTCGCCGGCGACCATGTGATCAACGGCGGCTCCAGTCCTTCGTCTGCGAACAGCCGGTTCAGGCCAAGCTGGTCGCCTCCGGCGACCGCTGTCGCGAGAGCATCCTCGAACATCGCGGGCTTTCCACGGCGAACACGGTTCCGCGCCGATGATAGCAAGCCCGCCTGCATCCGGCCCAATGAAATCCACGGCGAGGGCTTCAGGGCGCCAGGTGGACCTGCCGGCCAGCGACAAACACAGCCGCGACCCTGGGCGCGGCGTCCGGAACTGTCTCGACCGCGATCACATCGGCACGAAGTCCCGGCCGGAGTTCGCCTCGGTCGACCAGGCCCGCCGCCTCGGCGGCGTTGCGCGCAACCAGCGGCCAGGCCCGCTCGAGTCCGACCGCTTCAGCCAGCCGGAAAGCGGCGATCAGCGGGGCGGGGTAGAAGTAGTCGGAGGTCAGTACGGTGCAGAGGCCCTCGGCCACTGCCTCCGCGGCGTCGAGCGCCCCCGTGTGGCTGCCGCCCCTGAGCACGTTGGGCGCACCCAGCACGGCATGTTCGCCCGCGGCCCGCGCCGCCGCGGCCGTTTCCCGGGTCATGGGGAACTCCGAGGTCTTCGCACCCAGGGCGCGGAAGCGCTCCCGCTCGGCCGGCGATGTCTCGTCATGGGCCAGCAACACCAGACCGCGTTCCCGCGCCCGCGCCGCCATGCGGTCGATTGCGCAGGGGACTTCGTCCCGCCGGGCCCAGACGCCGTCCAGCAGTGCGCTGTAGTCCTCGACCGACAGACCCGCCCTTGCGGCCCACTGGTCCAGCTTGCCCGGCGTCCGGCCCATCCGCACAGTGCCGGTGGTGTGATCGTTGAAGGCGACGATCGGCTTCGGATCGAGGCCGAACCAGCCGCAGACGGTATCGGCGGCGTCGAGTGCGAAGGTCTCCCAGCGCAGATGCAGACGGGTGTCCGCACGCAGGCCGGAGCGAACGGCGCGCCATGCTTCGATGAAGCCGCGGGCGCCCTCCAGGCTTCGCAGCCCCGGTTCCCATGAAATTGTCAGGCCGTGGAAGGCGGTGGTGATTCCGTTGGCGACAAGCTGCCGGTCGGTCTCCGGCAGCGCCACTTCGTGCGGAAAGCTGACGCCCGGGCGCGGCATGATCTGGCGCTCGAAGCCGTCGCCGTGGATGTCGACGATGCCGGGCAGGATCAGCAGGCCGCCCGCGTCGAAGATCCGCGCATCTGGCGACGCATCGCCGATCACGCCGTTCGAGAAAGCGATGTCGCCGCCGCGGAGCCCTTCCGGTGTCAGTACTTCGCCGCCTGTGATGATCCAGCTATCGTTCATTCCGCTTCGCCCCCGGCCGTCATGTGCCACAGGGAGATTGTCACATTTTCCCGAGGCTTCTCCGACATTCCGCAGGCCGGGCGCGGCGGGTCCTGCATCGCCGGCACGTCCTACGCGCTAGCAAAGCTAGGCCGGCGGGTGAGAACTCCTCGCTGGAAAAGCCGGCCCCGCCGGACAATCTTGGTGGTCAGCGAACAAACGCCCCGGAGGAACAAGCAACATGCCGGATACCGCGCTGAAGCAGGTCGCCGCCAGCCGCGACATCGTCGAGGCGGACATCGTCTATACCCCGATCGACGGCAGGCGCCACAAGGTCTTCATCCCGCCCATGGGCGGCGGCGTGTCGAAGCGGACCCATCCGGACCAGCCGGTGCGGGTCGCCATCCGCAACGGCCGGCATGCGGCCGGCGGCTTCGATCTGGACCGGGACGGCTTCGCGCTGCGCGAGGCGCCGAGCGCGGTGCGGAACTTCTATGACGAGGCCGAGGTGGAGGACGTCTACTACCGTGAGCTTGAGGCATTGCTGAAGCGGGAGACGGGCGCCCGCCGGGTGCTGATCTTCGATCACACCATCCGCATCGATGACGGTGCGCGCAGCCGGGAGCTGGGCAAGCGCGAGCCCGTGCGCCGCGCCCATGTGGACTACACGGAGAAATCCGGACCCGAGCGCGTGCGTCAGCTTGCCGGCGCCGAGGCGGACGATCTGCTGTCAGGCCGCTTTGCCGAGGTGAACGTCTGGCGTCCGATCACGGGCCCGGTGAACCGCGCGCCGCTGGCCGTGGCCGAAGCCGGCAGCCTGGCGCCCGATGATCTTATCCCGACCGATCTCGTCTATGACGACCGGGTGGGCGAGATCTACGAGACTGCGCACAATCCCGCCCATCGCTGGGTCTGGTTCCCGGACATGAGCGTCGACGAGGTGCTGTTCCTGAAGAGTTACGACTCGGCCACCGACGGGCGCTCGCGGTTCACGCCGCACACCGCTTTCGACGATCCGGCAACGCCAGCCGGCGCCCCGGCGCGGGAAAGCATCGAGGTCCGGGCCTTCCTATTCTTCGGCGACTGACACGCCAGAGCTCCGGCCCCCAGGGCCGTCGTTAACCGGGCGTTATGAAAGTCGTGGTCTGCTGACGGTTCGACCCCGTGCGGGAGACCATCTTCATGACCGACCAAGTTCCGGCGCTCTGGCGACATGTGCTCAATGCGACGATCGGCGCGACCGCGCTGTTCGCGGCCGGTCTGGTTCTGCTGCCCTCGACGATGCAGCTTCTGTTCCTGCCCATGTTCTACGGGGTCACGGTCCCGCCGCCCGAACTCGGTCCCGAGGCGATGCGCTATGCCCACTTTGCCTTCGCGATGACCGGCTGCATCATGCTGGCCTGGCTCATGGCGCTGGCCATGGTCGTCAACGGCCCTTTCCGGCGCGGCGAACCCTGGGCCTTTGTCCTGGTCGCCGGCACCATCGCCCTCTGGTATGTCATCGACAACATCTGCTCGTGGTCCATGGGCTATGAGGCCAATGTCGCCTTCAATACGGCGGCGGTATTTCCTGCGGCACTGGCGCTGGCCCGCACCTGGCGCTGCTTCTTCCCCCGCCGCGCCGCACCGGCAGCCGCCGCCCTTCACGAGAGCGCCTGACCCCCCCCCTCGCCAGTTCCCCCGCCGGCCCGCCGGGCCGTTCCCGCCGGCGTGCTGCGCCGCCTTTGCGTGTTGCGACGTTCTGGCGCACACTGTATGGAGTGCGCAATTCATTCGAGCGCCTGCCGTCCAGGGCGCAGGCGGCGGCGACATGATTGGGAGGACCGTTTTGGCCGAGCATCCGTGGCTCAAATCCTATCCGGCGGGCGTTCAGTGGGACGCGCCGATCGCGACCTTTCCCGTCTATCAGATCCTTGATGACGCGGTGAAGGCCTGGCCCGACGGCAACGCCCTCGATTTCATGGGCAAGAAGACCACTTACGCCGAGCTGTCCGATATGGTTGACCGGGCCGCGAAGGGGTTCCAGGCGCTGGGCGTCGGGCCCGGCGTGCATGTCGGTCTCTTTCTGCCGAATACCCCGCATTACGTCGTCAGCTTCTACGGCATCCTGAAGGCCGGCGGCACGGTGGTGAACTACTCGCCGCTCGACGCCGAGAAGGAACTGGAACACAAGATCGAGGACAGCCAGACCGACATCATGGTCACGCTTGATCTGGTCGCGCTCTACCCGCAGATGGCCAAGATGCTGGGTCGCACCCGGCTCAAGAAGATCGTCACCGGCAGCCTGACCGATGTGCTCCCCTGGCCGAAGAACTGGCTGTTTCCGCTCGCCAAGGGCAAGGAGATCGCCAAGGTGCCGTCCGACGAACGGCATCTGACGTTCAAGAAGCTGATCGCCAATGATGGCCGTTTCGCCCCTCACCAGGTGACGAATCTGGACGAGACAGTGGCGGTGCTCCAGTACACCGGCGGCACCACCGGCCTGCCCAAGGGCGCGATGCTGACCCACGCCAACCTGACCGCGGCCACCAGTATGTACGTGACCAACAATTCGGCGGGCGAGAGCGCGCTGGAGGAAGGCCGGGAGCGCATCCTGGCCGTGCTGCCGCTGTTCCACATCTACGCTCTGCAGATCAACATGCTGCTGGCCATGCGCTTCGGTGCCGAGATCATCCTGCATCCGCGCTTCGAGCTGGAAGCGGTGATCAAGGATCTGGAGGCCAAAGATCCGACCATGTTCCCGGGCGTGCCGACCATGTTCAACGCCATCGTGAACTATCCCGGCATCGAGAAGATGGATCTTTCCTCGCTGAAGTTCTGCGCCTCCGGCGGCGCGCCGCTGCCGGTCGAGGTGGCGCAGAAGTTCGAGAAGCTGACGGGCTGCAAGCTGGCCGAGGGCTGGGGCATGACCGAGACCAGCCCTGCCGGCGTCTCCACGCCGATGGAGGGCAAGGCCAAGCCCGGCTCCTGCGGCATTCCCATGCCCGGCATCGAGCTCAAGTTCGTCGACGTGGACGACCCGGCGAAGACCCTGCCCATGGGCGAGCGCGGCGAGATCTGCATCAAGGGCGCCAATGTCATGAAGGGCTACTGGAACAAGCCCGAGGAGAACGCCACGGCATTCACCGAGGACGGCTTCTTCCGCACCGGCGACGTGGGCTACATGGACGAGGACGGCTATCTCTTCATTGTCGACCGCACCAAGGACATGATCCTGTGCGGCGGATTCAACGTCTATCCGCGCAATATCGAGGAAGCCATCTATCAGCACCCCTCGGTCGAGGAGGTGTCGGTCATCGGTATCCACGACGAATACCGCGGCCAGTCGCCCAAGGCCTTCATCAAGCTGAAGAAAGGCGCTTCCGGCTTCACCCTCGAGGAACTCAAGGACTTCCTGAAGGACAAGCTCGGCAAGCACGAGATGATCTCCGACATGGAAATCCGCGCCGAACTGCCCAAGACCCTCGTCGGCAAGCTCTCCAAGAAGGAGCTCTACGAGGAGGAGGAGAAGAAGCGCCAGGCCGCCGCGGCCTGACGGTTTCCCGCCGCCCTGCCATGTTGATGTCCTCGGTTGAGGGTCGCGGCCATTCGCCTAGAATGGCGTGGTGACCATCACCGAGGGGAGGCGGAGAATGGCGGAACGACAGGACATCTCATTCCGGGCCAACGGCGTCGATCTCGCCGCCTGGTTCTATCCGGCGGCGGCCGGCGCGCCGGTCGTCGTCATGAGCCACGGGCTCTCGGCGATCCGGCGCATGAACCTGGACGACGTGGCGCGTGTGTTCCAGCAGGCGGGGCTGGCCGTGCTCTGCTACGACCATCGCTGTTTCGGGGACTCGGGCGGCGAGCCCGCCTGCGAGGCCGATCCCTGGGCGCAGGTCCGCGACATGCGCGACGCCATCAGTTTCGCCCGGACGCTGGACGGCATCGATCCCGAGCGTCTGGGCATCTGGGGCACCAGCTATTCGGGCGGGCACGTGCTGACCGTCGGCGCCCTCGACCGGCGGGTGAAGTGCGTCGTCTCCCAGGTTCCCTTCACCCACGGCGCACGCACCTTCGAGGCCTGGGTGCCGGAGAAGGCGCGGGCCCGCACGCTGGAACGGATGACGAAGGACCGCGAGGCGCGTTACGCCGGGAGCGCCCCTGAAACCGTTCCCGCCGCCATGGAGGGCTCTGAAACCGAGGAATGGGCGAAGGCCTCGGACAAGGAAGGCAGGTATCCCAACAAGCTGACGCTTCGCAGCCTGGAGATGATCCGGGAATACGAGCCGCACCAGTTCGCCGCCCGTGTCGCACCGACGCCGCTGATGATGATCGTCGCCGCCCGCGACACCCAGACGCCGGTCGAAGGGCAGATCGAGACCTACGAACTGGCCGGCGAGCCGAAGAAGCTCGTCCGGCTCGACTGCCGCCATTACGACCCCTATCTCAGCCATATCGATCAGGCCGCCGGCGCCGCCCGCGACTGGTTCGTCGAGCATCTGCGGCCCTGAGCCGACGGCGCGCCTGCTGAACCGCGCGGAACGGGGGCGTTGAACGCTCAGGGGGACGACTGGACCTCGTAGTCGGCCCCCGGATAGCTTTCCTCCCGGTTTCCCGTGTTGCCGCTGCCGCGCTCCCTGCCGCCGGCGCGGCCATCCAGGAAGTCCCGTATGCGGCCCCAGAGACCGCCGGCCTCGTCGTCCGCGCGCGCCGGCGGGTCGACCGTGTCCCGCAGCGTCGCCAGTACGCCCGGCGCTTCGGGCAGGGGCCGGGCCGGCATGCCCCGGTGGGCGGCCAGCATGACGTCGCGCCAGATCCTGGCCGGCAGGCCGCTGCCCGTGACGCTCTGCATGGGCGCGTTGTTGTCGTTGCCGACCCAGACGGCGGCGGTCATGTCGGCGGTGATGCCGACGAACCAGGCGTCGCGGTTGTCCTGGGTGGTGCCCGTCTTGCCGCCTGCCGGCCGGTCGATCCTGGCGCCCTGGCCGCTGCCATAGGTCATCACCGCCTGCAGCATCGCCGCCATCCGGGCCGCGTCCCGTGCCGCCAGCACACGACCCGGGCCGCCGCCCCTGCGCCGCATCAGCACCTGGCCGTTCTCGTCCTCGATGCGGAGCACGATGTGCGGCAGCACGCCCTGGCCGCCATTGCCGATCGGCGCATAGGCGGCGGCGAGTTCCAGCACGTTGACCTCCGCCGTGCCCAGGACGACCGAAGGATGGTCCGGGATGTCGGAGTTGATGCCGAGCCGATGGGCCATCTCGATGCCCTTGTCGCGTCCGATGGACTCCGACAGGCGCACCGAGGCGGTATTCGCCGAACGCGCCAGCGCCTCGGTCAGCGTCACGCGGCCGAGATACCTGTCGCCGTAGTTCTGCGGCCGCCAGTCGCCGACGGCGACGGGTGAATCCTCGATGACGTCGTTCGGCGACCAGCCGTTCTCCAGCGCCGCCAGATAGACGAAGGGCTTGAAGGCCGAACCGGGCTGCCGCCGCGCACGGACGGCGCGGTTGTACTGGCTGCGGCCATAGTCCTTGCCGCCCACCATGGCGCGGACGGCGCCGTCCTGGTCGAGCACGACCACCGCGCCCTGGCCGGCCTTGCGTTTCTGCCCCTCGCCGCCGAGGTGCCGCGCCAGCGCGTCTGCCGCCGCCGACTGGATGCGCCGGTCGATGGTGGTCCAGACCTTGATGTCGCCCGACCAGTCGCCGGCCAGCAGGGCGACCTGTTCGCGCGCCCAGTCGGTCGCGTATTGCAGGTTGTCCTGGCGCGGCCGGGCCACCGGGACGGGCGGGGACTGGAGCACGGCCTTCGCCTCTTCCTCAGACAGCCGTCCGGCGTCGACCATGGATTCCACGACCAGGCGCATGCGCTCGGCGGACCCGCTGGGGTTGCGGGTCGGGTCATAGCGGCTTGGCGCCTTCAGCAGACCGGCGATCAGCGCCGACTCGCGCAGCGTCAGCCGGGCTGCCGGCTTGGCGAAATAGCGCTGCGCCGCCGCCTCGACGCCATAGGTGCCGGCGCCCAGATAGACCCGGTTGAGATAGAGTTCCAGGATGCGGTCCTTGCTGAAGCGCGCCTCCAGCAGCAGCGCCAGCACCGCCTCCTGCGCCTTGCGCTTCAGGGTCCGGTCGGACTCGAGATAGAGGTTCTTGGCGAGCTGCTGGGTGATCGTGCTGCCGCCCTGGACGACGCGCCCCGAGGTGACGTTGGTCCACAGCGCCCGGGCGATGCCCAGCGGGTCGAGACCGAAATGGCTGTGGAAGCGCCTGTCCTCGATGGCGATGACGGCGTCTATCAGGTGTTCCGGCAGGCGTTCCAGCGGCACCGCGCGGCTGCCGGGCGCGCCGTACACGGCCAGTTCCCCGCCGTCGCGGTCGAGCACGGCGACAGTGCCGCCGGTGATGGGCTCCTTCGGCGCGGGGAGGTCGTGCAGCAGCAGGACGAGCAGCACCGCCAGGGCGCCAACGCCTGCCAGGCCGCCCCACTTCAGGATCCAGCGAAACATGCGCGCTTCATTTCACATCCGCCGTGGCGTGGGTGTGGCAAATGCCCGGCCTGGCCGGAACCGGGCGCTGCGCTGCCGCCTCAATTTCGCTCGGACCCCGCTCAGACGTCCAGATTGACCACCGAGAGCGCGTTTTCGCGGATGAAGTCGCGGCGCGGTTCGACCACATCGCCCATCAGGGTGGAGAAGACCTGATCGGCATCTTCCAGATGGTCGACCCTGACCTGCAGCAGCGTGCGCGCATTGGGATCCAGGGTCGTTTCCCACAGCTGGTCCGGGTTCATCTCGCCAAGGCCCTTGTAGCGCTGCACGGTAAGGCCGCGCCGGCCGGCATCCAGCACTGCGGCCAGCAGGGTGACCGGGCCATAGATGGCGTGTTCCCTGTCCTTGATCATCAGCGTGCCCGGCCGTTCGTAGAGCGCCTGCATCTCCGCGGTCATCTCGTCGAGGCGCTTCGCCTCGCCGCTTTCGATCAGCCGCCGGTCCAGGACATAGGCTTCGCGGACGCCGCGTACCTCACGTTCGAAGATCAGGCTGCCGTCCCCGGCCCGGCGCGCTTCCCAGCCACGCTCATAGTCGGGGAACAGCACATCCAGCCGCTTTGCCACGGAGGCCGCGATCTCCGTCATCCTGTCGGGATCGCCGAAGACCGCAGGGGAAAGACCGCCGGCGATGGCGAGCTGCTCGACCACCCAGTCGGGATACTTCTTGCCGATGGAGTCCAGCAGCCGCCGCACGCGCCGCGCCCGGCCCACCAGTTCGTGCAGTTCGCCGCCGCCGTGCTGGACGCCGTTGAAATCGACGAAGGTCGCTTCGGCCAGGCCATTCTCGATCAGGTAGTCCTCGTACTGGCGCTGATCCTTGCGATAGACCGACGACTTGCCCTTGGTGATCTTGTAGAGCGGCGGCTGAGCGATGAAGAGGTGTCCCCGTTCCAGCAGCTCCGGCATCTGACGGTAGAAGAAGGTCAGCAGCAGCGTGCGGATGTGGGCGCCGTCGACGTCGGCGTCGGTCATGATGATGATCTTGTTGTAGCGCAGCTTCGCGATGTCGAAGTCCTCGCGGCCGATGCCGGTGCCCATGGCCGTGATCAGGGCGGTGATCTCCGTCGAACCCAGCATCTTGTCGAAGCGGGCGCGCTCCACGTTCAGGATCTTGCCGCGCAGGGGCAGCACCGCCTGGGTGCGGCGGTCGCGAGCCTGCTTGGCGGAACCGCCCGCCGAGTCGCCCTCCACCAGGTAGAGCTCGCTTTCCTGCGGATCCCGCGACTGGCAGTCCGCCAGCTTGCCGGGCAGGCCGCCCAGGTCGAGGGTGGACTTGCGCCGGGTCAGTTCGCGGGCCTTGCGCGCGGCTTCGCGCGCCGCCGCGGCCTCGACGATCTTCTGCACCACGGCGCGGGCCTCGGTCGGGTTCTCCTCGAACCACAGGTTCAGGCCATCGCCGACCAGGTTCTCCACCGGCTGGCGAACCTCCGATGAAACCAGCTTCTCCTTGGTCTGGCTGGAGAATTTCGGGTCCGGCGCCTTGACCGACAGGACGCAGGTCAGTCCCTCGCGGGCGTCGTCGCCGGTGATCGAGACCTTCTCCTTGCGGGCGATGCCGCTGTTGGCGGCGAAGGTGTTGACGCAGCGGGTGAGCGCCGCGCGGAAGCCGGCCAGGTGCGTGCCGCCGTCCTTCTGGGGGATGTTGTTGGTGAAGCAGAGGACGTTCTCGTGATAGCCGTCGTTCCACTGCAGCGCCGCCTCGACGGTCACGCCCTCGCGTTCGCCCTTCATCATGATCGGCTTCTTGATCAGCGCCGAGCGGTTGCGGTCGAGATAGTTGACGAATGCCTCGGTGCCGCCCTCGTAGTAGAGCTCCTCCCGCCGCGTCTCGACGTGGCGGCGGTCTTCCAGAAGGATGCGCACGCCCGAATTGAGAAAGGCCAGCTCGCGCAGGCGATGCTCCAGGATGCCGAAGTCGAACTCGATCTCCTTGAAGGTGTCCAGGCTGGGCAGGAAGCGGACCATGGTGCCGGAACGGCCTTCGTACTCGCCGATCACCTCCAGGTCGCCCTGGGGCTCGCCGTGCACGAAGCGCATGTAGTGGATGCGCCCGTTGCGGCGGATGGTCAGTTCCAGCCATTCCGACAGCGCATTGACCACCGACACGCCGACCCCGTGCAGGCCGCCGGAGACCTTGTAGGAATTCTGGTCGAACTTACCGCCGGCGTGCAGCTGGGTCATGATCACCTGCGCCGCCGACATGCCCTCGCCTTCATGAAGGTCGACGGGAATGCCACGGCCGTTGTCGGTGACGATGCAGGCGCCGTCGGCGTCCAGAATCACCTCGACGGTATCCGCGTGGCCCGCCAGCGCTTCGTCGATGGCGTTGTCGACGACCTCGAAGACCATATGGTGCAGGCCCGAGCCGTCCTCGGTGTCGCCGATGTACATGCCCGGGCGCTTGCGTACGGCGTCCAGGCCCTTCAGCACCTTGATGGAACTCGCGCCGTATTCCTCGCTGTCGCCGTTGGTCTTGTCGCTCATGTCGGTCCTCTCAGCTCCGCGACGCCGGCGTCAGCGCCGAGTCACGTACTTCGTAGTGCTGCGCCCGTTCGCCCAGCATGTCAAAAAGATGGCCTTCCGTGCCCGTCATCCAAGCCTGGCTGCCCAGAGCAGCAATCTCGTCGTAGAGCGCGGCGCGCCGGTCGGCGTCCAGATGGGCCGCCACTTCGTCCAGCAGCAGGATCGGCGTGACGCCCCGTTCGGCCGCCTGCATGCGCGCGTCCGCCAGGATCAGCGCGATCAGCAGCGCCTTCTGCTCGCCGGTCGAGCATTGTTCGGCCGCGGCGTCCCTGGACAGGTGCCGCACCGCCAGATCGCTGCGATGGGGCCCCAGGCGGGTCATGCCGGCGCGGGCGTCCTCCTCGCGGCCGTCGCGGAGGCCGGCCATGAGACCCTCCTCCACTTCGACCGCCGGGCGACCGTCCAGCGCCGTCTCCAGCCCCTCCAGCGCGATCTCGGCGGCGGGGAAGGGGCCGATGCCGGCGCGCACCGCCCGGGCGGTGCGTTTCGCCCAGGCCAGCCGGGCGGCGGCGATGGCGACGCCGTGCTCGGCCATCTGGGCTTCCAGCGCCCCCAGCCAGCGGTCGTCCCTGTTGCCGTCCTTCAGCAAGCGCAGCCTTTCCCGCATTGTGCGTTCGTAGCGGTTCGCCCGGGCCCCATGGTCCGGGTCGAACCCCAGGATCAGGCGGTCCATGAACCGCCGCCGGACCGCGGCCCCGTCCAGGAACAGCCGGTCCATCTGCGGCGTCAGCCATGTCACCGGGGTGACACCGCTCAACTGCATCGGCCCGACGCTCTCCCCGTCCAGCCGCGCCACCCGTTTCTCCTGCCCCGGATCGCCGGCGATCCCGGTGCCGACGGCGACCGTCTCTCCGTGACGCTCCACCATGGCGGCCACGGCCCAGCGTTCGGCCCCCCGCCGGGTCATTTCCGTCAGCCGTGCGCGGCGCAGGCCGAGGCCCGGTGACAGCATGGAGACGGCCTCCAGCAGATTCGTCTTGCCCGCCCCGTTCGGGCCTGTGAGCACCACCGGCCGGCTATCGGGCTCCATCGTCGCCCGGTCGTAGGATCGGAAATCCGTCACGGTAAGACGCCGCACCGCCGCCGGTTCGGCCCGGTCGGCGGCTTCGGGGGCTGTGGCCGGCATCGCCGCCGGCTCAGACCCGCATCGGCATCAGGACGTAGAGCGCCGAAGCATCCTGCGGATCGCGGATGATGGTGGGCGCCGCGGCGTCGGAAAGCTCGAAAAGCGCGCTCTCGCCGTCGATCTGCGACGCGATCTCCATCAGATAGCGCGAGTTGAAGCCGATCTCCATGGCCGGCGCATCGTAGCTGACGGCGATCTCCTCGGAGGCGCTGCCGGCGTCGGGGCTGTTGGCCGACAGCACCAGCCGCTCGCTGTCCATGGAGAGTTTCACCGCCCGCGATTTCTCGGTCGAGATGGTGGAGACCCGGTCCACCGCGCTGGTGAAGATCTTCGCGTCGACCTCCAGGCGGCGTTCGTTGTTGGACGGGATCACCCGCTCATAGTCGGGGAAGGAGCCATCGATCAGTTTCGACGTCAGCACCGACCGGCCCAGCGCGAAGCGGATCTTGGTCTCGCTGACGGAAATGGCGACGTCCTTGTCGGTGTCGCCCAGCAGCCGGTGGATCTCGGCGATCGCCTTGCGGGGCACGATGACGCCCGGCAGGGCCTCCGCGCCCGCCGGGGCGTCGATCTCGAAGCGCGCCAGCCTGTGACCGTCCGTGGCGACGGCGCGCAGCTTCTTGCCGTCATCGCTGGCGTGCATGTAGACGCCGTTCAGATAGTAGCGGGTTTCCTCGGTGGAAATCGCAAACCGCGTGCGCTCGACCAGGGTGCGCAGTTCCTCGGCCGCCATGTGAAAGCTGTGCGGCAGCTCGTCATCCTCGAACGTCGGGAAGTCCTCGTTCGGCAGGCAGGCCAGCGCGAAGCGGGAACGGCCTGACTGCAGCACCAGGCGGCGGCGTTCCTGATCCAGACTCAGTTCCACGTCCGCGCCGTCAGGCAGCTTGCGCACGATATCGTAGAGCGTGTGCGCCGGCGCCGTCGCGGTGCCGGGCGTGTCGACCCTGGCGTCGTTCTCCTCGACGATGGCAAGCTCCAGGTCGGTGGCGCGAAACCTGACCGCGTCCGAGCCCGCCTCGATCTGCACGTGGCTCAGGATCGGGATGGTATTGCGCCGTTCCACCACGCTCTGCACATGGCCCAGCGTGGACAGGAGAGCGGCGCGTTCAATGGTCAGTTTCATCGGTAATGTCTTGCCAGAACTGGTTCGAACGGGAACCTGACGGCCGGCAGCCGCCAGAGCAGTTCTCTATAGCACGCTGGCGTCACGATTCGCCAACGATTCCATGGATTTTACCGGCCTGCGGCGGGGCCGGTCCGCGGCCTGCCCGCTCAGTTGGAAAGTGCGGCCTCCAGCAGGCGCACGTCCTCGGCCAGGCTGGAGTCGCTCTGGATGAGTTCCTCGATCTTCCGCACCCCGTGCAACACCGTCGTATGATCGCGGTTGCCGAAGCGCCTGCCGATGTCGGGCAGGCTGCGCGTGGTCAGCTTCTTGGAGAGATACATGGCGACCTGGCGCGGCCGGGCGACGGCGCGGGCGCGGCGGCTGGACGACATCTCGGTGATCTTGATGGAGAAGTGCTCGGCCACCTTCTTCTGGATTTCGTCGATGGTGATCTTGCGCGAATTGGCGCGCAGCAGATCGGCCAGGACGTCGCGGGCGAGGTCCAGCGTGATTTCCCGGCCCATCAGCTCGTGATGGGCGATGACCCGCTTCAGTGCGCCTTCCAGTTCCCGCACGTTGGAGGTGATCCTGTGCGCCAGGAACTGCAGCACATCCTCGGGAACATGGACGTCGGCGTTCATCGCCAGTTTCTGCTCCAGGATGCCGACGCGGAGCTCGAAGTCGGTGGGGTGGATATCGGCCACCAGTCCCCAGCCCAGCCGGGAGCGCACGCGCTCCTCCATGCCGTCCAGGTCGGAGGGCGAACGGTCGGCGGAGATCACGACCTGGTGCTTGCGGTCCACCAGCTCGTTGAAGGTGTGAAAGAATTCCTCCTGGGTGGAGTTCTTGTCGGTGAAGAACTGCAGGTCGTCGATCATCAGCACGTCGACGGAGCGGAACTGCTCCTTGAACGCCATGGTGTCCTTGAAGCGGACCGCGCGGATGAACTGGTACATGAACTTCTCGGCCGACAGGTACATCACCCGGCGTCCGGGCTTGGCGCGCACGATGTGCCAGGCGATGGCCTGCATCAGGTGGGTCTTGCCCAGGCCGACGCCGGAATAGAGGAACAGCGGGTTGAAGGCCACGTCGTCGGAATCCGCGACCCGCCGCGCCGCGGCGTAGGCCAGTTCGTTGGCCTTGCCGACGACGAAGTTGTCGAAGGTCAGGGCGGCGTCCAGAAGGCCGGTCAGCCCCTCCACGGCCGTGTCTTCGCGCGCCGGTTCGGCCGCCCGCGCGGGGGCGGCCGCAGCCTCGGCTTCGTCGCTGCCGGCCTCTCCGGCGGTCACGCCCTCCTTCGCCGTCCCGCGGCCAGCAGCTTCCAGGCCGACATGGATGGCGATCTCGCGGATGTGCGGCACGTCACGCTGGAATTCGCGCAGCAACAACTGTTGGTAGTTGTTCCTCACCCAATCTTTCAAGAACGCGGTCGAAGCGAGCAGTACGGCGCGGTCATCGTGCAGCGCCACGGGGCGCAGAGGCGCCAGCCAGCTCTTGAAGGCGGCGTCCCCGACAGCCTTGCGAACGCGCCCTCCGACGCGCTGCCAAAGCAGATGCAGCGCTTCGCTGTCGTCCATGGCCGGCGCGTCGTCGATGTCCTCGGAAATCCTGTCCGCCTCGAAAGTCAACTTCGCGCTCCCGTGTTGTCGAATACTGCGGCTGGCGAGGCCGAAAACGCAAAAAAGCCTGTTCAGACCGATGTACAGTCTGTTGACGCAACGCTGATTTTGACATCAGGACTCGAGAAGGCAGACGGTCTGTGGGGTTCGTCCGTATTTATCCGGATCTGTTCTTGTCTCGGCCCACTCCGTCATCTCCCGGTCTGTCCCGCGAAGCGAACTTTAGATCGGATGGCGGGCGGCTTTCAAGAGGCCTCGGTTGAGAGAAAACTCCGCAATTAGGAAGAAATCCCGCTTCTCGGCGCTCTGCGGTTGGAATCATTGGCGATTCAATTTTCGCCGCCGGGCAAAAAAAATGTCACTGAAATGAAATGTGCCGCGGACGGGGTCCGCGGCACACCAGAAACGGGAATTTCTTCCGGAAGATCGATCAGGCGGAAGCCAGGGCCCTGGTCCGCGCGTTGAGGCGGGACACCTTCCGGGCGGCGGCATTGCGCTTGATGACGCCCTTCTGCGCGGCCTTGTCCAGTTCGCTCTGCGCGATCTGGAGGGCCTTGTTCGCGGCCTCGGCGTCGCCGGCGGCCAGTGCGACCTCGACCCGCTTGACATAGGTCCGCATCCGGCTGCGCCGGGCCACGTTGCGCGCGGTGCGCGTCGCCGTGCGGCGGATGTCTTTCTCGGATGATTTGATGTTTGCCATGTCCAGTCCCAAAGGCGGATTCAGTCAATTCGAAGGCCGGGCTTATAGACGCGCCGTCCCGGTGCGTCAAGCGCCGCGCCGCGCCTACTCCGCCGCCTGCGGATGCGCGCGCCGCCGCGCCGTGGCCGCCATGTCCACGTCCCGGCCGGAGGGATCGAGCACGACGCCGAAGAGCTCCCGTGCCTGGTCGGATGTGTAGTAGCCAAGGCGGATGTCGGCCAGCACTTTCGCGGCGGGACGCCGGAAGGGGTCGCCGTAGCCGCCGCCGCCGGGCGTGCCGACCTCGATCCTGTCGCCCGCGGCAACCCGGATGTCCTGGTCCTTCGAGAGATGTTCGGGCACGTAGGAGCGTCCGCCGCGATGCACGGTGACGCTGTTGGGCATTCCGTCGCAGCCGCCCAGAACTCCCTGCGGCCCGAAGCGGCCGTGGTCCATGACGAAGGAGGCGGTGGCCTCCCCGCGACGCACTTCGACGGTGTATTTCAGGCCGAAGCCGCCGCGCTTCTCCCCGGCGCCGCCCGAACCTTCCCGCAGGCCGTACTCGTGGTACAGCACGGGATAGTACTGCTCCATGACCTCGATCGGCGGCGTCTTGGAGATGCCGATGGTCGAGCAGCCGTTGGTCAGTCCGTCATGGTCGGCATTGCCGCCATAGCCGCCGCCGGAGATCTGGTACATGACGTAGGAGCGTCCCCGGGCCGGATCGTGCCCGCCCAGGGCGAAGTTGCCGCTCGATCCCGCTGGGGCGGCCGTGACCCTGTCGGGCAGGGCCTGCACCAGCGCGGCGAAGACCGCTTCGGCGATGCGCTGGCTGACCTCCGCCGCGCAGCCCGATACCGGCCGCGGATAGCGCGCGTAGAGAAAGGTGCCCTCCGGATCCTCGATCTCCAGGGGCTCGAAGGCGCCGGCGTTGATCGGCACGTCGGGAAAGATGTGGCGCATGGCGAGATAGACCGAGGACCGGGTGGTGGCGATCACCGAGTTCATCGGCCCCTGGCAGGGCGGGCTGGAGCCGGCGAAGCTGAAGCGCAGGGCGCCGTCGCGCTTCTCGACCGTCAGCTTGATGACCAGCGGTTCGTCGACCACGCCATCGGAATCGATGAAGGCCTCGGCCCGGTAGACCCCTTCGGGTATCTCGGCGATCCTGGCGCGCATCTGCCGGGCGCCGCGGCGCTTCAGTTCTGCGATCGCCTGTTTCACCGTCTCGTCGCCGAAACGGTCGAGCAGTTCGTTCAGCCGCGCCCGCCCGACCAGCAGGGCAGCCTCCTGGGCGCGAATGTCGCCGATCCGCTGGTCGGCGATGCGGATGTTGGAGCAGATGATGGCGTAGATCTCCGGATCCATCTCGCCGCGCTTGAACAGCTTCACCGGCGGCAGGCGCAGCCCCTCCTGCTCCACTGCGGTGGCGTTGGCCGAAAAGCCGCCCGGCACCGCGCCGCCGATGTCGGGCCAATGGCCGGTGTTCGACAGCCAGCAGAAGATCTCGCCATCGCGGTAGAAGGGCATGGCGAAGCGCACGTCCATGAGGTGCGTGCCGCCCAGATAGGGATCGTTGACGATGTAGATGTCGCCGTCCTCGGGCGGCAGGGCGCGGCCGTCGCGGATGAACTCGATCAGGTTCCGCGTCGATTCCTGCATGGTGCCGACGAAGACCGGCAGGCCCATCAGTCCCTGGGCGATCAGTTCGCCGTTGTCGGCGGCGTAGATGCCGTCCGAGCGGTCGTTGGCTTCCGCGATCACCGGCGAGAAGGCGGAGCGGGAGAAGCTCATGTCCATCTCGTCGCAGACCTGCTGCAGGCCGTTCTGAATGACGCTGAGCGTGATGGGGTCGAGCGGTTCGGTCATGTGTGGACCTCGATGATCAGGTTGCCGTCCGGGTCGCCCGTGGCCCGGGCGCCGGGATCGATGACGACGGTTGTATCGATCTGCTCGACGATGGCCGGGCCGTCGATCGTCACGTCCGCCGGCAGGTGGTCGCGCCAGTAGACCGGGGTCTCGGCCCATGCGCCATCGAAGAAGACCGGCCGGTTGCCGCTCTGCGCCGCCTCCAGGCTCCCGCGCCGGCCGGCCGGATCGATCAGGCTGGCCAGGTCGATTTCGCCCCGGCGGCCGATGACGGACGTGTTGAGGTTGACCAGGTTGGCCCGGATTTCCGGCAGGGCGACGTGGAAGCGCTCGTAGTAGGCCTTCTCGAAGCGCGCCTGCAGATTCTCCCGGGTGATGTCCGGTCCGTCCAGCGGCACCGACAGGATGTGGGTCTGGCCGATGAACTGCATATCGGCCGAGTGGGCGATACGGATGTCGTCGACCTCGACGGGCTCCTCCGCCACCAGACGGCGGCCGGTCTCGATCTGGCGCGCAAGGATCGAGCGGCAGTCGGCGATGTCGACGCCGTCCAGCGGGTGGTTCACGGTGTTGACGAAATCGTGGCGGACGTCGGCGACGACGCAGCCCAGCGCGTTGGTGATGCCGGGCCGCGGCGGCACCAGCACGCGCGGGATGCCGAGTTCCCGTGCGATGGATACCGCATGCAGCGGCCCGCCGCCGCCGAAGGCCAGCAGGGCGAAATCGCGCGGATCGTGGCCACGGGCGATGGAGACCATGCGCACGGCGCCTGCCATCTTCATGTTGGCGATGCGCAGCACCGCGGCGGCCGCCTCCGCCGCGTCCAGCCCCAGGGGCGCGCCGATGACCGCGGCGAAGACCTTCGCGATGTCCTCCGCGGTGGCGCCTCCGCCGCCCGAGAGCAGATGCGCGGGATTGATGCGGCCAAGCACGAAATGGGCGTCGGAAATCGTCGGCTGCCGTCCGCCGCGGCCATAGCAGATCGGTCCCGGATCGGCGCCGGCGCTCTCGGGCCCGACCTGCAGCAGGCCGGCCTCGTCGATCCGGGCGATGGAGCCGCCGCCCGAGCCGATGGTCTGCACGTCGACCATGGGCACGTGGATCGGCAGGGCGTATTCGATCTCCAGCTCGTGGCTCACCGGCGGGGCGGTGTCGCGGATCAGCGCCACGTCCGTCGAGGTGCCGCCCATGTCATAGGTGATCAGGTTGCGGAATCCGGCCCGCCGCCCGGTATAGGCCGCGGCCATGACGCCCGAGGCCGGCCCGGACATCACCGTCTTGGCCGCTTCCCGGGCCACGGTGCGGGCGGAGACCATGCCGCCATTGCCGTTCATGACCAGGAGGTCGCGTTGGAAGCCTCTGGATTTCAGCTCGCTCTGCAGCCGGTCGACATAGCGGTGCAGGATCGGCTGCACGGCGGCGTTCACGGCCGCGGTGACGCCGCGCTCGTACTCGCGGAACTCCGACAGCAGCGAATGGCCGGTGGTGATGTAGCCGTTGGGCCAGATCCCGGCGGCGATCTCCGCGGCGCGGCGCTCGTGAGAAGGGTTGACGTAGGCGTGCAGGAAGTGGATGACCAGCGAGGTGCAGCCCTTCGCCTTCAGCGCCTCGGCCGCTTCGCGCACCTCGTCCTCGTCCAGCGGCGTGACGACATTGCCGCCGGCGTCGGATCGCTCGGTCACTTCCAGCCGCAGGTCGCGCGGGATGACGGGGCGGAAGACGCCGGTCATGCCATAGGGCTGCGGCCGGGTGCGCCGTCCGACCTCGAGCACGTCGCGGAAGCCACGCGTCGTGATCAAGCCCGTCGGCTCCAGCTTCCGCTCCAGGATGGCGTTGGTCGTCGTCGTGGTGCCGTGAACGATCAGGTCGACAGAAGGCAGATCCGCTTCGACGGCTTCCAGCGCGGCGATGACGCCGCCAGCCTGGTTCTCCGGCGTGGTCGGCACCTTGGCGACGCGGACCCGGCCCCGACCCCGGTCGAACAGCAGGATGTCGGTGAAGGTGCCGCCGACATCGACGCCGACAATGATCTCGCCCTTGTTGTCGCCGGTATCGCTCATGGTGTCAGCCCAGCTTCGCCAGCAGGTCGAGCAGGCGCCGCTGCTCGGTGGCGTTGAGCGGTCCCAGCGTCTCCTCGGTGATGATGCGCCCGGCCGCGATGGCCTCCGCAGCGACGCGCCTGCCTTCCGGCGTCAGCGCCACCAGCAGCCGCCGGCCGTCCGCGGGGTCGCGGCGCGTCTCCGCCAAGCCTCGCTCGCGCAGCCGGTCGATCACGCCCTTGATGGTCGCCGCGTCCATCGCCGTGCGCCGGCCCAGCAGGTTCTGGGAGGCGGGACCCAGTTCGCGCAGCTTCGCCATGGCCGCGAACTGCGTCGGCGTCAGCCCCTCCACCATGTGTTCGGCGAAGATTGCCGTGTGGCGCTGGGTCGCCTGGCGCAGGCGGAAGCCGACCTGGTCGTCCAGGCGGTAGTCGTCGGCCAGGGCCATGGTCTCGCTCATTCCGCGGCCTCCGCCCTGTCCTGTTCCGCCGCCAGCATCTCGCCGACGATGCGGTGGTAATGGTTGGAGCCGGCGTCGAGCGCCACGCGGACCGGCGCCCGGTCATATGGCTTCAGTTCGTTGCGCTGGATGGCCTCCAGGATCGCCTTGTCCTCGGCGAAGGCGACACGCAGCAGGTCGGATATCTTCTCGCCGGCCGCCGGCACGTCGGTCGCCGTGTTGCGGACGTGCATCCAGCGGTCGATGGTATTCGTTGCGTCGACCGGCGTCATGAAATGCAACGCGAAGATCTGCACGCCCTCGCCGCGCCGGTCCTCGGACAATTCCAGGGCCGCGTCGGCGCTGCCGAAGTCGATCACGGCGATGCATGGCGCGTGAAGATAGTAGTAGTGCCATCGGTCGACATTGCCTTCGAAGCCGCCCCAGGCCTGGAAGAAGCCGATGGGCGGGCCGTTGCGGATCCAGCGCGAGATCTCGACCACATCGCCGCGGCGGCGGGCCTTGACCGGCACGTCCTCGCTCGCGGCGTTGCCGAGCGTCGTCGGGTGAACGAAGCTGACATGGGCCGGGTCGCAGAGATTGTCGGCGACGTTGAGATAGTTCGAGGCGATGCGGAGCGCGTCGCCCTGGACTGCCGCCCAGCCGGGATCGGAGAGCTGCGGCAGATCGAAGATGTCGGCGGGGTCGGCCAGCGCGGCGTCGCCCATCCAGATCCAGACGATGCCGTGACGCTCGTGCGTCGGGAAGCGCCGGACCCAGGCCTGGGGCGGGATCGAGCGTTGACCGGGCACTCGGACGCAAGTCCCGTCCGGTCCGAAGGTCAGGCCGTGATAGCCGCACTGGATCGTGTCGCCGATCCGCTTGCCCATGGAGAGGGGCAGGGCGCGATGGGGGCAACGGTCCTCGAAGGCGACGACCTCGCCGTCCGCGGCGCGGTAGAGCACGAGGTCCTGTTCCAGGATCGTCGCCGTCGTGAAGTCATCGCCGAATTCCGACGACCAGCCGGCCACGTACCAGTGATTGCGGACATAGGTCATCGGGCTTTCCTCTCGTTTGCACCCGCACCAGCCCATTTCGCGTCATGCCCGCCTTGTGCGGGCGTCCGGAATCGGGACCCGGGCCTGTCGCGAAAGTGCCGGGCAGTCGTCAGGCGCTTCGCCGGCCACCCGCGCAGGGCGGAGGTGACAGCTTCGGTGTGCACCGAACGGCCGCGCAGCCATAGAGCCGCAGAATGGATCAGACCCCGGCGGACCATGTCGTCGGCGGCGCGTCGGCCCGCCGCCAGCGCGGCGTCGATGTCGTCTCCCGGCAGCCGGCCGACGCCAATCACGACCGGTCGTTCGCCCAGGTCGCTGTCGGGATCGATCTCGCGGGCCGGCGCGCGCTCGACCGCCGGGTGGCCGGGCAGATCGACCGCGTTGGCGATCAGGGTCGCCGCCGCATCCGCCGCCGCCGCGCTCGGGGCCAGCACCGTCACGGAATCGGCGATGCCGAGGCTCAGGCTGCGCCCGTGGCGGCCGGAGGTAGCGATGCCGCCCACGCCATCCGCCGCCGTCAGCCGCGCCGTGCCGACCTGACGCCCGTCGCGCGGGTCGGCGACGAGGCCGACGTCATAGCGTTCGCCCGCCGCCAGCCAGAGCGCGATGTCGCCGCCATTGTTGACGTGAATGCGCCTGAGCGCCGGCGCAGCGTCCCGCATGACGGCCAGCACCTCGTCGGCAACCGAACCGGCGACCGCCGCCATGGGCGTGACGAAGACGCTTCCGTGCGGCGCTACCGCGTCGGCCATGCGCCGCGCCACCGGCCCTGCCGGCCAGGCGTGGTCTTCCAGCGGGCGGCGCAGGACGTTCAGTTCCTCGACCAGTCCGGGAAGGATCGTCTCGAACCGGCCGCGCGCTGCGCGGTAGGCGTTGCGGATATCCGCCGTTTGCCCGTCCGCCCCGATGACGAGGTCGATGGGACCGTGCTGCAGGTGCAGACGGCGGCCGTCGGGCAGCATGGCGGCCTGGGGTCCGTTCATGGCCGCCGCCCCTCCACGCGGTAGCCGCCGCGCCCGACCACCTCATCCAGGCGTTTGACTTCTCCGCCATGGCCGCCGAGCTCCAGGTAATCGTCCAGGCGCAGCGTGAACTCGATGGGCGCGACGATGGCCGGTGTCGGGACGTAGCCGAAGGAGTTCGCCGGCATCGCCGTCACGTCGACCATCACCGTGATGCCGCCGCCGGGCCAGCGATAGGCCGGCGCGCCGCCGCAGGTGACCTTCGTCAGCGCCTGCTGCACCGAGCGGGTGAGCCGCACGGGGTTCTCGGTGACGCCCGCGCGCAGCGAGCCGCCGGCGCCGCCCATGAACAGCACCGAGCAGAGCGCCGGTTCGCAGTTCTCCTCGATCAGCTCGACCGAATGGCGGAGACTTTCCGGCAGGTCGTGTTCGACGGGCTTGAGCTCCTCGTCGAGGATGAAATAGGCCCATTGCTCGCCGGTGGTGGAAACCATGAGCATGGATTGACCCGGCTTCGCGAGCTTCGGGTTGAAGCCCTCGACGATGGTCAGCGGATCGGTGACGTCGGTGCCGCCCCAGCCGGTGCCGGGCTCGGCCACCTGGAAGTAGCGGCCGGGCGTCGACTTGCGGCCGCGGATGCGGATGCCGGTGTCTTCCCAGCCAAGCACCTTGCCGGCCTGGTGCTCGGAGATAACGCCGGTGATGTGGTCGTCGACCACGACCACCTCGTCCACCAGGCCATGCCACTGCTTCGCGAACATGCCGATGGTGGCGGACCCGCAGCCGACGCGCATGCGCTCTTCGGCGTGGCCATTGACGACCGGCGGTCGTCCCGCCTGCACCGTCACCTCGGCGCCGCCGTCGACGGTCATGTCGACCGCTTCGCCGTTGCAGAGGTCCATCAGCGTGCGGCAGGTGACGCGGCCTTCCTTCTTGCCGCCGCCCGTCAGATGATGGACGCCGCCCAGCGAGAACATCTGGGAGCCGTACTCGCCGGTCGTGACATGGCCGACGGGCTCGCCGTCGACGCGGACAATGTTCCGCTCCGGCCCCAGCCAGCGGTCGGTATCGATCTTCACCTTGGCGCCGCAATAGCTGAAAATCCCTTCGGTCACGACGGTGACCATGTCGACGCCCTCGGTCTCCTTCGCGACAATGAAGGGCGCGGGCTTGTAGTCCGGATAGGTCGTGCCCGCGCCGATGGCGGTGATGGTCGCGTCTTCGGTGCGGATGATCTCGCCGTCCCAGTCCTCGGCCCCGTCCAGGAAGGGTACGAACCGCCCGCCCTGGGCCTCGACGTTGCTGACGATGGTCAGCGGATCGAGGCGGATCAGTTCGCCGTCCTTCACCGCGTAGCGGTCGCAGGCGCCGGACTTGCCCTCTGCGATGAAGCACATCACCGGGCAGGCGTCGCAGCGGATCTTGCCGTCCTTCTTCACCACCTGGTCATTCATCGGCGGGTCTCCCGGATGGCGGCGAGCACGCGCGACGGCGTCGCCGGCGTGCGCCGGATGACGGCCCCCGTGGCGTCGCGGATGGCGTTCAGGATCGCCGGCGCGGTCGGGATCAGCACGTGCTCGCCCAGCCCCTTGGCGCCGTAGGGGCCTTCCGGGTCGGGCTCCTCGACGATGATGGATTTCACCGGCGGCATGTCGCCGATGGTGGGGATCAGATAGTCGTGCAGGTTCTCTGTGACGCCCGGCACGTATTCCTCCATCAGCGCCATGCCGAGACCCTGGGCGATGCCGCCCTCGATCTGCCCTTCCACCAGCACCGGATTGATCGCCCGGCCGACATCGTGTGCGGCGGTGATCCGGTCGGCCTTCACCGTGCCGAGAGCTGTGTCGACCGTCAGTTCCACGAGCTGCGCCCCATAGCCGTAGACCGCGTAGGGGCTGCCCTGGCCGTTCTCGTCCAGCGGCGTGGTCGGCGGGTCGTAGCTTTCCTCGACCAGCATGACGAACCCGGCCGCGTCGGCGGGCAGGGCCGCGAGGTCGAGATCGTGATCGACCTCCTTCTCGCGCAGGACGATGTGCCCGTCCTCGACGCGCAGCGCCGCCGCCTCGGAGACATTGGCGTGGCGCAGGATCGCCTGACGCAGGGCCGCGCCCGCGGCCATGGCGGCTCGGCCGGAAACGAAGGTCTGGCGCGAGGCCGAGGTCTTGCCGGCGTCCGGCGTCACCGAGGTGTCGCCCACGACGATCAGCACGTTTTCGACAGGCAGGCCCAGGGCGTCGGCGAAGATCTGCGCGATCACCGTCGTCGCGCCCTGGCCGATATCCACTGCGCCCTGATGCAGCACCACGGCGCCGTCGCGGGTGACGCCGGCCTTGATGGTCGAGGGGTTGGGCAGGGCGGTGTTGCCGCAGCCGTACCAGCAGGCGCCGAGACCGACCCCGCGCCGGAAGGGCGTCGCCGCATGTTCTGTGTTGAAAGCCGCCGCCTCCCGCTTCGCCCGCGCCCAGTCGTCGCGCAGCGCCTCCAGGCAGGCGCGGATGCCGACGCCGGCCTCGAAGCGCTGGCCGGTCACCGTCGGGTCGCCGCTCGCGAGCGCATTCCGTATGCGGAACTCCAGCCGGTCGATCCCGCAGGCGTCGGCCAGACGGTCGTAGAGGCATTCCTGCGCGATCGCGGCCTGCGGCACGCCGAAGCCGCGGAAGGCGCCGCCCACGGGGTTGTTGGTATGCACCGCCACTGTCCGCGCGCGGTAGTTGGGCGTGAGATAGGGGCCCGAGGCGTGAACGGGAACGCGGTTGGCGACCGTCGGTCCCCATGAAGCGTAGGCGCCGGTATCGAAGACGCCGTCGAAGACGAGCCCGGTGATCCGGCCATCCGCGTCGGCGCCGATCGCTACCTCCATCTCGGCCGGATGGCGCTTCGTGGTGGAGGCCATGGATTCGGGCCGGGTGTAGGCGATGCGCGCCGGCCGGCCCAGCCGAAGGGCGGCAAGGGCCAGGATCGGCTGCACCGAAATGTCCAGCTTCGAACCGAAGCCGCCGCCGACCCTGGTCGGCACGATGACAACCCGTTCCTCGGGCAGGCCGAGGATCGCCGCAACCGCCTCCCGGTCCATGTGCGGCGCCTGGGTGCAGGCGTGGATCACGACGGTCTCCCCGTCCATCCGGGCGAATCCGGCCTCCGGCTCGATATAGGCATGCTCCACGAAGCCGGTGCGGAAGCTGTCACGGACGACGTGGACTGCATCAGCGAGCGCGCCGTCGACATCGCCGCGCTCGACGAAACCCTGGACGAGGATGTTGCCGGCGCGGTCGCGATGGACCTTCTGGGCGTTCGTCGCGCGGGCCAATGCCGGATCGAGCAAGGGTTCGAGTTCTTCCCACTCGACGGGGAAATCGGCCGGGTCCAGCGCCTGCACGTCGTCGCGCTCGCCGACCACGGCGGCGACGGCTTCGCCCCGGAAGCGCGCCTGACCGCCCGTCGCGAAGACCGGCTGGTCGGCGAAGGGCGGGATCACGCCGAAGCGGTTCTCGCCCGGGATGTCGTCCGCCGTGAAGACCCGCCTCAGTCCCGAATTGGCCAGCAGGAAGCCGTCCAGATCGCCGAAACGGAAGCGCGCCCGGTGGTATGGTGACCGGATGACGCGGATCAGCAGGGCGTCGCCTGGGGCGGCGTCATCGCCGAACTGCTCGCGGCCCAGCACCTTGGGCGCGCCGTCGAGACGCGGGATGGCGCTGCCGACGGAGGAGCCGCCGTGCCGGACGGCGGGCGGCGCGGCGTCGAGGACCGCGTTGATGATCTTGCGGTAGCCCGTGCAGCGGCAGAGCACGCCGCCCAGCGCGTCCATCGCCTCGGCCTCGGTGGGCGATGGGTTGGCGCGCAGCAGCGCCGCCGCGCTCATCAGCATGCCCGGCGTGCAGATGCCGCACTGGGCCGCGCCGTGGTCGAGAAAGGCGCGCTGCAGCCGGTGCATGCCGCCGTCGCCGGCAAGGCCCTCCACCGTTTCCACCCGGCGGCCTTCCACCTGTCCCAGCGCGGTCATGCAGGCGCACACGGGCTCGCCATCGAGCAGCACGGTACAGGCGCCGCAGTCGCCGGCGTCGCAGCCGACCTTGGTGCCCGTGAGGCCCAGCCGTTCGCGCAGGGCCTCGGTCAGGCGGGTGGCGGGATGGTCCGGCAGTTCCACTGCGCGGCCGTTGACCCGGAACCGCGTGACCTCGCTGGTATCGACGGTGCTGGCGACGCTCATACCGAGCCTCCCAGGCCGATGACGGCGCGACGCACCGCCTCCGCCGCGGCGATCCGGCGATAGGGGGCGTCGGCGCGGATGTCGTCGATCGGGCTCAGCGCATCGAGATGCGCCGGTGTCGGCCAGTCGCCCGGCAGCGTTCCATCCAGCATGTCGCGCTCCAGCGCCGGCAGGCGCTGCGCCACCTCAGCGCAGGCGCCGACCGAGATCGCGGCATCGGTCAGGCCGTCACCGTTGCGCGCCAGCCGCGCTGCGACCATGACGATGGAGATGACGAGATACCTGCGCGCGCCGAGCTTGAGAAATGTCGATTGGCCGTTGGCCGCCTGCTGCGGCACGTGGACGGCGACCAGCAGTTCATCGGCGCGGCGCGCGGTGCGGCGGTTGCCGTGAATGAACCCGGCCAGCGGCATGCGGCGGCGGCCGGCCGCCGAAGCCAGTTCCACCTCGGCGTCGAGGATCAGCAGCGGCGGCACCCCGTCGGCGGCGGGGGAGGCGTTGCAGAGATTGCCGGCGACGGTGCCGGCGTTCTGGACCTGCACCGAGCCGACCTCGCGCGCGGCGAGCTTCAGGGCGTCGAAGGCCGGGGGCAGATCGGCGCGCAGTATGTCGGTCCAGGTGGTCAGCGCGCCGATGCGGAAGCCTTCCGCCGTCGCCTCGATGCCGCGCAGGCCGCGGATCGCGGTGACGTCCATGACCGGTTCCGAGACCGCTCGGCCGACGCGCGCGGGGTAGAAGTCGGTGCCGCCCGCCAGCACCGTCCAGACGCCGCCCGACAGGCGCTCCAGCGCCTCCTCCAGTCCGGCGGGTCTGACGAATTCCGGCATCCGGCGGGTCCCAAATTCGTTTGTGTACAAACAATGCTAAGCGCGTGGCGCCCGCCGGCGCAACCCGATTCCGCAGCGTCAACCGGGTTCAGACGGACTGTTCGCCGTAATAGAGGGTCATGGCGTGCTTCGCTTCGGCGAAGAACAGCCAGCGTTCGACCATCAGACCGCCGATCGTCAGCAACGCCGCCAGCCAGACCGCCGGGTGCGGCAGACCGGCCAGCACGCCGCCGATGATCGCGCCCGGCAGGACGCCGCCCACCGCGACGGCAAGGATGCGCAGCTTCATGGCGTGGCGGCGCGCGACGCGGAAGCCCATTTCCGAGGTGAGCCAGTTCTCGGTGACATGGGGCCGTTCGAACAGGCGAACGTCGTCATGGTCGCCGAGGCCCGTGGCCGAGCCGACGGTCGCCGTGGGTTCCAGACGGTCGACGCGGGCCCAGATCACGGCCTTGAAATACCAGGCCACGAACAGGAAGAAGAGGGCCACGCCATAGGCCATGTTCGACGACGGTCCGGCGGCGGAGAGCGCGATCAGGCCGCCGGAAGTGGCGGCAAAGATCAGGAACATCAGGCTGGTCGGCTGACTCGACCAGGCCGGCACCGCCTTCAGCGACTGGTAGATCATGCCGGTGGCGCGGACCGTGGCGAAGCAGAGCAGGGCGGCGATGATGCCCGAAATACGCCATGCGCCGAAGCCTTCATGAGCCTGGATCGGCTGCAGCAGATGGCCGACGATCACGATGAAGGCCAGCACCATGGTGGCGAGGGCGAAGACGCCTTCCCGGCTCAGCCAGCTCGTCCGCCACTGGCTGAGCGAGTAGCGCGCGCGCCAGGGCGACTGCAGGTGCAGCACCGAGCCGCCCAGCCCGATGCCGGCCAGCACGAAACCCAGGATCATCGTGATGTCGAAGCCCAGTACGCCCAGGTAACTCACCAGCAGCGTCGCGGCCGCCATGGCGCCGAAGCCGGCGCCTGACAGCACGGTGAAGACGATGATGGAGAAGGCAGGGTACATGTCACGCAGTCCGATACAGTCTCAGGCGGCAGGTTTTGCCCCGGTAATACATGGATGTCATCCCAGCTTCTCCAGCGCGCCGTCGAGCCATTTCCAGAATCCGGTCAGCCCTTCGCCGGTCTCAGCGGGGGCCCGAACCGGCGGTGGCGTCTCGCGCCGGCGCGGCGGCAGGTACTTGTTGACGGGCTTCGTGCCCATTTCGGCCATGAGGTCGATGCCGCCACGCTCGGCGACCAGCCGGCTGACATCCGAATCCGGGTCGGCGAGATCGCCGAAATGGCGCGCGTTCGCCGGACAGGTGCGGACGCAGGCGGGGATACGGTCTTCCTCCGGCAGGTCTTCCGAATAGATGCGGTCGACGCAGAGCGTGCACTTCTTCATCACCCCGGCCGCCGGATCCATTTCGCGCGCGCCATAGGGGCAGGCCCAGGCGCAGAGGCCGCAGCCCATGCAGCGGTCCTCGTCGACCAGCACGATGCCGTCCTCGGCGCGCTTCAGCGATGCGCCGGTCGGACAGACGGTGACGCAGGGTGCGTCGTCGCAGTGCAGGCAGGACTTCGGGAAGTGCACCAGCCGCGTGTCCTCGCCCTGGCGACATTCGAAACTGTGGATGCGGTTGAGCCAGGCGCCCGAGACAGCCGTGCCATAGGGATCGGCGTCGGCGAGCGGGACCAGGTCGCCGCCGGTGTTCCATTCCTTGCAGTTCACGGCGCAGGCGTGACAGCCGACGCAGGTGTCCAGATCGATCACCAGGCCGAGCTTCTTCCCTGTTCCTTCGGGTAGCCCTGTCATCGTTTCACCGGGCGGGACGGGTGCCAGGCCTGCATCGCCGGTGCGGGCTCCGCGCCGGGTGCGGGCTGCTGCGCCGGGAAGCGGGGCAGGGTGCGGGCGAGATCGTGGTCGGCCACCTTCTCCAGCCGGACCCGCAGATCGAACCATGCGGCCTGGCCGGTGATCGGGTCGCAATTGCCGATCCGGTGGCCGCTGCCGCCACGGGGCAGCAGTTCGTGGATCAGGTGGTTGAGCAGGAAACCCCGCTCGGCCTCCGGCGCGTCCGGGTCCAGCCGCCAGGCGCCGGGCCGCTTGCCGATGGCGTTCCAGGTCCAGACCGTCGATCCGTTGACCGCCGCCATGCGCTGCACGGCGACGCGGATGCGGCCGTGGTGGGAGACGACGTCGACCAGATCGCCGTCTTCCAGTTCCATCTCCCTGCAGATGGCGTCGGGGACGTAGAGCGCGTTGGCGGTGTGTATCTGTCTGAGCCAGGCGTTCTGGGAACCCCAGCTGTGGTACATGGCCATGGGCCGCTGGGTCAGCGCGTGCAGGGGAAACGCCTCGCCGTCGATCATCTCGCCCTCGTGCGGCGGATACCAGATCGGCAACGGGGCGAAGGCCTCCACGATCCGCTGTCTCAGATGTCCCGGCGGCTGCCGTTCGCCATGACCCTCGGCGGCGAGGCGGAATTTCTGCAGCGGCTCCAGCCAGAGCTGGAAGGTCACCGGCTGCGGCGCGTCGTAGAAACCCATTTCGACGGCGAAGTCCTGGTACGCCCGATTGGCGAACTTGAAGAAGCGGGCCTCCTCGGGGATCTCCGTGCTCCAGAAGCCGCCGTTGGCGATATAGCGGTCGATCTGATCGGGATTGGGTTCGCCGCGGCCCTGATCTTCGCCCTCTGCGCCGCGCCAGCCGGCGAGGGGGCCGACCCCGGGCCGGCGCTGGTGATTCACCATGTAGTCGGCATAATCGGCATAGGCCGGCGCGCCGGTCTCGGCGATGAAGCCGGGCAGGCCAAGGCGCGACGCCAGATCGATCAGCACCGACTGGAAGCCGCGCACCTCCCGGTCGGGTTCGAGCACCGGCCAGCGGATCGCGTCGGCGACCAGCTCCGGCTCGCCGATCGGGCGGTCGAGCAGGGAAATGCAGTCGTGGCGCTCCAGGTAGGTCGTGTCGGGCAGGATCAAATCGGCATAGGCCGTCATTTCCGACTGGTAGGCGTCGGAGACAATGATCTTCGGAATGCGGTACTCGCCGGTCACCTCGTCCACGGCGGTCAGCATCTCCATGGTTCCGGCCGTGTTCATCGAGGAATTCCAGGCCATGTTGGCCATGTAGAGGAACAGGACATCGATGGGGTAGGGATCGCCCTCGAACGCGTTGGCGATCACCATTTGCATCATGCCGTGGGCGGCCAGCGGCGCGTCCCAGGAAAAGGCCTTGTCGATACGCAGCGCGCCACCCGCTTCGTCCAGCAACAGGTCATCGGGCCCGCGCGGAAAACCCAGATGCGGCCCGGCCAGCGGCTGATGCGGCGTGATCGCGCCGACGACGCTGGCGCCCGTCGGTTTCGGGTGCGCCTCCATTGGCTTGGGGTAGGGCGGCTTGAAGCGGAACCCGCCCGGACATTCGATGGCGCCGAGCAGGATCTGCAGCAGGTGCAGCGCCCTGCAGGTCTGGAAGCCGTTGGAATGGGCCGAGATGCCGCGCATGGCGTGAAAGCTGACGGGCCGGCCGACGAAGCGTTCGTGGCGCTCGCCGTTCATGTCGGTCCAGGGCTGCTCGATCGAGATTTCCTCGTCGAAGGCGACGCGGCCGATCTCGTCGGCCAGCGCACGTATCGTGCCGGCGTCGATGCCGGTGCGTCCGGCCACCGCATCGGGCGCGTAGTCGTTGTCCAGATAGGTTTCGGCGATGCGCTCGAAGACCGGCCGGGCGCTGCGGCCGCCACCCAGATCGACACGCCCGCGCAGCGCCGGGCCCCGTGTCGCCCCCTTGGAAACCGCCTCGCCCGATCGCCGGTCCAGCACCATCTCCGCGCCGCCCGCATCGCGCAGGAACAGGCCGTCGTCGGCTTCGCCCGGTGCGTCGATCACCAGCCAGGCGGCGTTGGTATAGCGGATCAGATAGTCCAGATCGACGCGGCCCGCCTTCAGAACCTCGTGGATCAGCGACAGCACGAGCAGGCCGTCCGAACCGGGACGGATGCCGAGCCACTGGTCGGCGATGGCCGAATAGCCGGTGCGGATCGGGTTGACCGAGACGATGCGCGCGCCGCGTTCCTTCAGCTTCGCCAGGCCCATCTTGATCGGGTTGCTGTCATGGTCCTCGGCGACGCCGAAGAGCAGGAACAGTTTCGTGCGCTCCCAGTCCGGCTGACCGAATTCCCAGAACGACCCGCCCATCGTGTAGATACCGGCCGCCGCCATGTTGACCGAGCAGAAGCCGCCATGAGCGGCGTAGTTGGGCGTGCCGAACATCTGCGCCCAGTAGCTGGTCAGCGACTGGCTCTGGTCGCGGCCGGTGAAGAAGGCGAGCTTGCGCGGATCGGTGGCGCGGGCGCGGGCCAGCCAGGCCGTGGCCTGGTCCAGCGCGTCCTCCCACTCGATCTCCTCGAAGCGGCCTTCGCCGCGCGGGCCGGCCCGCTTCAGCGGCTTGCGCAGCCTCGCCGGCGAATAGTGATGCATGATGCCCGCGGAGCCCTTGGCGCAGAGCACGCCCTTGTTCACCGGATGATCGCGGTTGCCGGCGATATAGCGGATGCGTCCGCCCTCCAGATGCACGTCGATGCCGCACCGGCAGGCGCACATGTAGCAGGTGGTCTTGGCGATACGTCTGTCGGTCGCGTTGTCGGGCACCGCGGCCTCCCCGAATTTCCCCGGTCCGGATTTACCAGATTTCAGGTGGAGTTTCGCCGATCCTGACGCGGCGGCGCAATGGCTGTCACCTCAGCCGATCTCGCCCAGCACGGGAAAGGCCTCCAGCATCCAGATGGCGATGACCTGAAGTCGATTCGTGAAGATCAGCACGCCCGTCGCGATCAGCAGCAGGCCGGTGACGATCTCGACGGTGCGCAGGTGCCGGCGGAAACGGACCAGGAAGCCGAGGAAGGCCTGCACGCCGATGGCGGCCAGCACGAAAGGAATGCCGAGGCCGAGCGCATAGACCGCCAGCAACGAGGCGCCGGCGGCGACGTTCTGTTCGCTTGCCGCCAGCGCCAGGATGGTCGCCAGGATCGGGCCGATGCAGGGCGTCCAGCCGAAACCGAAGGCCATGCCGAGCACCACCGCGCCCGGCGCCCGCAGACCCTTTGTCGCCGTCTCCAGACGCGCTTCCCGGTTCAGGAAGGCGATCCGGAAGACGCCGACCATGTGCAGGCCGAAGACGATGATGATGGCGCCGGCGATCTTGCCCAGCAGATCGAGATTCGGCCGGAGGAACTGCGTCACCGCGCTGGCGCCGGCGCCGAGGGCGACGAAGACGATCGAGAAGCCGAGGACGAAGAAGACCGACATCCACACAACCCGGCGGGTCACGGCGCGGTCCCGGCCGGCCTTTTCCGACAGTTCTTCGTAGCTGGTGCCGGCGAGATAGCAGAGATAGGCGGGTACGAGGGGCAGGACGCAGGGGCTCAGGAACGAGATGAACCCGCCTCCCGCCGCCGTGAGATATTCGCCGAAGCCCGCCGCCATGTGCCGCCCGCCCTGTGTGCCGAGGAACGCACCGTTACCGGGCGCGGGAGCTATCGCGCCAATCACATGGCCGTCAAGCGCCGCCTGCGCTTCCACCATCCGCGCCAGCGCCTATAGTGCGATCCCATGAAGGCGATGATGGTGAACGAACTCGGCCCGCCCGAGATCATGAAGCTGCAGGATCTGCCGGCGCCGTCGGCGGGGCCGGGCGAGATTCGCGTGCGCGTGCGCGCCGCGGGACTGAATTTCCCGGACATCCTGATGATCGCCGGCAAGTACCAGTTCCGGCCCGATCCGCCCTTCGTCCCCGGCATGGAGGGCGCGGGCGAGGTTGTGGAGACGGGCGAGGGCGTCGATGCGTTCGCGCCGGGCGACCGGGTGATCATCCACGCGCGCAATGGCCTGTATGCGGAGGAAGCGGTGGTGCCGGCCGAATGGGCGGTGCCGCTTCCCGGAAACTGGGACTTCGCCGAGGGCGCGGCGTTCTGGTCCGCCTACAACACGGCTTATGTCGGGCTGATCAGCCGTGGCCGCCTGAAGGCCGGCGAGTGGGTTCTGGTGCACGGCGCGGCCGGCGGCGTCGGCCTCGCAGCGGTGGAGCTCGCCGCGGCGCTCGGGAGCCGGGTCATCGCCGTCGTGGGCAGCGACGCGAAAGCCGAGGCTGTAAGGGCCAAGGGTGCGGAGGTGGTCGTCGATCACCGCAGCGAGAACTTCCGCGACCGCGTGCAGGAGATCACCCGCGGCGCCGGCGCAGACGTCGTCTACGACCCGGTGGGCGGAGACGTCCTGTTCCAGTCCCTGCGCTGCATCGCCTGGGGGGGACGGTTTCTGGTCATCGGCTTCGCGGGCGGCGCCATCCCGGAGGTGCCCGCGAACTACGCGTTGTTGAAGAGCTGTTCGGTGATCGGCGTCAGGGCCGGGGAATATGGCCGCCGGGATCCTGCGGCGGGCCGGGCGATCATCGCCCACATGCTGGAACTTGCGGGCGCGGGGCGGATCAATCCTCACGTTCATGCCCGTCTTCCATTGGCGGAGGCGGCCGGGGCGCTGGCGCTGCTGTCACGGCGGGAGGTCATCGGTAAGGTGGTGCTCACGACCTGATTCGTGGACGCGGCAGGGCAATGGTACTATGATATGCCTCGGTTGCATGGCGGAGGGGCGGTTTGTTGCGGGGCGGGTCGCAACAGCTTGTTAACCGACGGGCCGTATCGTGCCGCTCCATGCCCGCGACAGCGCCGCGGGCGGAATGCGTTTGACGAGGGAGACTGCAGGGCGGCTGGAACGGGCGGGTTGGCGGCGGATGCAAGAAATGGCGATGCTGCAAATTCGCAACAAGACGCAAGTTTAGGGAATCCTTGGCCCTTCGGGGTTGTTGTTGACCCCTTTTGCGGCTATCCAGTCGAGCTAACTGCGGGTCGCAGTAACAGGATGGGTGAATTTGAAGGTGTCGACGGATGATCGAGCTTCGTAAGCACAAGAAAACGATGTCGGCCGGAGGGGCGATCTTCGCGGCGGCCTTGGGGCTGTCGGCGGTGACCAGCGGCGCCGGCGCCGCGGACTGGTCGACCACTTTCCTGTCCATCAACCAGGCCGAATATCTCGACAACTTCGTGGCGGACGAGCTCAACGCCGCGATCCGGGAGAGTGACGTTCGGCTTTCGACCAATAATCGCGTGACCATTCAGGGTCGGCTGGACAACAACGTTTCCGTGCGCGTCGGCGGCAACCTGCTCTATTTCCAGCACATCGACCGCACCGACCAGGATTCGCTGGGCGTCGGCGGTTTCGCCGACGTGGCCAAGCGCTTCGGTGCAATGACGGCGCGTGCCGGCTATTTCGGCAACTACCGCCGCAAGGACGGTGTGGACCAGTTCGTCGAGAACGGCGCGCTGCTGAGCCTGACCTACAACCCGAGCCGGGTTTACACACTGTCGGCGCAGGGCCGCGTCGCCTATCGTGATTTCGATGACCAGAACTTCGGCGGTCTGGACCAGGCGCGCGGCGACGTCTTCCTGCGCGCTTACTGGTATCCGTTCCAGGATGCGACCTATCTCGGCGCCGAACTCGGCGCCATCCGGGAAAATGCAGAGACCGACTTCAATGCGACGACGTCCTTCCTGGCGGGTGTCCGTGCGAGCCATCATGTGACGGAGCGTACAGCCCTGAGCGCACGCCTGCGCTATAGGGTAAAGGACTTCGACTCGGGCAATCCGGCCGTTCAGGGCGGTCTGACCCGGGAAGACGAGATCATCGAGGCCTTCGGCCGTGTGGACTATGATTTCTCCCGGAATGTCCGGGCATTCGCCGAAGCGGGCGTTGTTGACCAGTCGTCGAACATCAACAACCAGAGTTTCACCGGCCCGAGGGCCAGCATTGGTGTACGGCTGCTGTTTTCGACCGGGCGGTGACAGGATCTCGGGAAGGCGCGTGAGCAAGGATAGAAGTGGTTCGGGGAAGTTGAACGATGACAAAGTTTCGTAAGGTTGCAGGGCTTTGGCTGAAGGGCGCGCTGGTCGTTCTCCAGACGGTCGTCGCAGCCATCGTGCCGGCAAAGTTCGCTGGCGCCGTAACCCGCGATGATGATGGCGCGCACAAGGCGCCCGTCGTGTCCGACCGGGGCCTGAGGTTCGAACTGGACGAGCAGGCGAACGCAGCGCTCGGCGAAGCCGAACGTTACGTTCAGGTCGCTCAGGCGGGCGGGCAGCGCAGCGCAGAGGATGTGGCGCAGGAGGGGATCCGGCTGCTGTCGGATCGGGGCGTCGATGTCCAGGCGCTGTCGGATGCCGGCGTGCTTGACGCCGCAGTTCAGACGCTCATTGCCGAGGGCGACATCGCGCCTCCCGACACAGGCAGCCTGGGTGATGTCGGGGATGTGGTTGAAGCCCTGGATGTCAGCCAGATCGAAGAAATCCTCGTCGGGAGCTGATCGCCCCATTTCCGGACCGGCGAAGGGAATGTCCCGGTCCGATGACAAACATGGCCTTACAGCCCCCGGGACGTGACACCTGAATCCCTATCCGAAGTTCCGCCGGCCCGCCTGATTCAGGGCGAGGCCGGCGGTCTGTTTTCGCGCCTTCTCGGCCTCCGGCCGGGGAGGTCGATCTCCGCACGCTGTCGGACGACGCCCCGCTGGGCGGTCGTGGCGAGACGGCCCTGTTCGAATCGCCGGATGTCGCGATCGCCGCGGCCCTCCGCCCGGACTTCCGGGGCGGCTGGCGCACGGCTCTCGTCCTCGCGCCGCATCCGGACGATACGGACCCGGCGCAGTTGCGCTTTACCTTGCTGTTCACCGCCGAACTGCTCCGTCAACATGGGTTCCGGTCTGTCCGTTTCCTGCGGCTCGAGGACTCCCAGGATTTCGACGCCGAGGATCTCGGCATAGTTCGGGTGCCGGCGCCGGAGCGGGTCGCGGCGCGGTTGGAGCGGCCGCCGCGCCGGGACCAGGCGGCGCCAGTTATCCTGGCCCTGTTCGATGGCGGCGCGGAACCCGATGTCGACCTCGTTCGCTGGCTTGGCGAACTCGCCGAAGACGGTGGCGTCCTGCCCCGCATCGTCGCCCGCGACGCAGCGGCTGGCGAGGAAGCGGCGCGTGAACTGCCGGGCGTCCATGTCCTGCTCGGCGGGGAGGTGGCGCCGTCATGGCTGGTCGCCCGGGCCGACTTCATGGTTCACGCGGGCCGGCGCAACTGGATGACGCCCTTCCTGGCGCTGGCCGGGCGCGGCGGTGTCCCGGTCAAGGCGGCGTCGAATGCCGCCGGCCGTCTGTCCGCGGCCCGGCGTATTTCGGACTGGCGGCCCGGCCAGATGAGGGAAGCGGAGCCGGATTGCGGCGTCTCGACGGAGCGGGCGGCGGAAGCGTGGGTGGCGGATGTTGTCCGCCTTGCCGGGGCCGCCGCGTGAGCCGCACCGTCGCCTTTGTCTGCATCAACGGCACCGGTATGGGCCACGCCACCCGGATCCTCGCCATCGCGCGGAGGCTGCCGGCCGACGTCACCCCGGTCGTGATCTCGAATTCGCCGGCTCTTGACGCCTTCGACATGCTGCCGGGTGCGGTGGTCGAACACATCCCCGGCCATGAGGTTCTCGAGATTTCCCGCAACGCGTGGATTGCGCAACTCCGCCAGGAGTTCGACAGCCTGATGCGCTTCTATGATTGCCGGGTGATCGTGCAGGACGGCACCGCCATTTTCCCATGGGTGCAGGATGCGGTGGCCGGGTCGGACGAGGGGCGCAGGCTGGTCTGGATCCGCCGGCCGATGTGGCGCGACCGCCGCCAGGTCTACAAGAATCTCCAGGCCCAGGCTTTCTGCGATCTTGTTGTCGAACCCGGTGAACTGGCCGGGGAGAAGGACCTCGGACCGACGACACGCGCCAATGAACTGGCGCCGCCGCCGTTCGGCTTCGTCGCGACCGCGCCGATCCGGCTGCTGGACACGGGAGAAATGCTCGACCGCGCCGCCGCGCGGTCCCGTCTCGGGATCGCCGATGGCCAACGCGCGGTGCTGATTCAGCTCGGCGCCGGCGTGGAGCGGAACTGGAACGCCGCCGCCGCGGCCATCGCCGCGGCCCGCCATGTGCGCAATGCCCGCATCTTCCTCGCGCGCTGGAAGATCGCCGGCGCCCAGCCGCACTACGGCGAAGATGTGACAGTGCTCGACACCTATCCTCTGGCCAGGTTCTTCAACGCCTTCGACCTGGTCACCAGCGCCACCGGCTACAATTCCTTCCACGAGATCATGGCCTCCGACCTGCCGGCGGTGTTCGTGCCCAATCAGATGGAAGTGGACGATCAGGCGCTCCGGGCCTCCTATGCGGCCGAACGGGGGGAGGCCGAGCTTGTTCCCGCCACCCCCGGACAGGATCTTGCCGAGCGTCTCGGCGCGGCCTTCTCGCGCGTGATGTCGCGGCGTTCGCCGCCCCGGCCGGCGCATTACCGCGACAACGGCGCGAAAGCCGCCGCCGATGCGATCGCCGCGCTGGTGCCCGATTGAGGTTTTCGCCGGTGCGGCCGAAACTGGGCCGATGAGCCGCACCATAACCCACCGACAGCCCGGCGCCGCCATCCGGCGCACCCTCGACATCGCCGAGCATCTGCGCCTGAGGGGGCGGTTCGCGGAGGCGTTGCCGCTCTACCGCCATGCGCTGGAGAAAGGCGTCAGCGACGATGCGGTGCTCGCGGCGCTGCGGACGTGTTGCGCGCGGCTTTCCGTGCCTGTCTCGGCAGAGTTCGAGCGCGTGCTCGCCGCCCGGCCGGACATGGACGGTCTCCGGCTGCATCTGCTCGACGAGCACCGCCGCAGCCGCAATCATCTCCGCGTGCTGGAGATCGCGCTCGCCGCGCCGGAGCCCCGTCTCCCGCTCATCACCGAACGCGCCGCCGAATCGGCCCTGCAGCTCGGACGCGACGAGCAGGCGCGCCAACTGTTCGAGGAGTTGCTGGTCCAGGAACCGGACAACCCGGTCGCGCGCCGCGGCCTGGCGCGTCTGGAGGCGCGCGTGCGCCGTTTCGACAAGGTGCTCGACGCCCTCGACGAGGCTGAGGGCGACGCGGGGCCCGACATCCAGAGCCTCGAGCTTTCCGTTTCGGCGCATCGACGTCTGGGGCAGACGGCAGAGGCCGCCAGGACCGCAGCCAATGGCGTCGCCGCTCTGCTGCGGGCGGATGAGGGGCTTGCCGTGGCGCGGCTGTTCGACCGCTTCCGCTTTCCGCGTGTGGCGGCGGAACTGCGTCAGCGCATGATCGGAACGGAGGGACAGGAGTCGCTGCGCCGCCGCCGTCGCGCCGCCGGCCACCTGTTGGCCGACGGCCGGGTTTCCGATGCGCTCCTGCTGTATCGTGGCAGTGGCGACCCGCGCTGGCGCAGGCAGGTGACCCAGACCCAGCGCCGCCGGTTCGAAGACATCGCTCGCGCTCTCGGAACGGTCGAGCCGGAAGCCTGGCCGTATCTCGCCGACCACGCTGTGATCCTGCCCGATATCGTGCTGAGGCGGATGGTCGGCATGTGCGACCGCATTCGTCCCTATGCGCCGCCCGGGCGCGGCGTCGTGCTCGTCTCCGGCACCCTCGGGGCAGGCGGGGCAGAACGACAGCTGGCCAAGACGGCGTTGGGCCTGGCGCGGCGGCGCGGCGGCGATCCGGAACTTGCGGTCGCAACGCTCCAGGAACCGGGCCGGTCGGGAAATGCGGCCTTCGGCGAAGAACTCGCCGCGGCGGGCGTCGAGGTTCTGGATCTCTTCGCCGGCCGGAATGGCGGGGCGATCGAGTTGCCCGTGCCGATGGCGCCGGCCGAGCCTCTTCTGGCGCTGCTGCCCGCGAATCTCGCCGAACCGATCGCAGCGCTCTGCCGCCTGTTCGAGCGCCGCCGCCCCGCGGTGGCCCATGGCTGGCAGGACATGACCGGCGCGATGACAGCCCTTGCGGCGCTGCTGGCGGGCGTCCCGCGCATCATCATCGGCACGCGCAGTCTTGCCCCCGACCGCAAGGAAGGACGAAACCGGCCCTATCTCAGGGACTGGATGCGGCTGCTGGCCGCGAACCCGCGGGTCACCCTGCTCAATAACAGCCTGGCGGGCAGGCGCGATTATGCCCGCTGGCTGGGGGCGCCGGTGACCGCGATCCGGCATCTGCCGAACGGCTACGACTTCGACGCCATGCGCCACGATATCGGTCCGGCGCTGCCCTCGGGAGAGCGGGTGGTCGTCGGCGGCGTCATGCGGATGACCGAAGAGAAGCGGCCGGAACTCTGGCTGGAAACGGTAATCGAACTCTGCCGGCGGCACCGGCATGTCGATGGCAGGCTGGTCGGCGACGGACCGATGCGGGTGCGGCTTGAGAGACGCCTGGCCGAATCGGGATTCGGCGACCGCATCATCCTCGCCGGCCGGCGCAGCGACATGTGGGCTCAGTATGCGGCCATGGACCTTCTGCTGCTCACCTCGCGGACCGAAGGGCTGCCCAACGTCCTGATCGAGGCACAGTCCTTTGGCCGGCCGGTGGCGGCGACGCCCTCGGGGGGGACGGCCGAGACCTTCGTTGACGGCGAGACCGGCATTCTGCTGTCGTGCGACGAGCCCGGCGGGATCGCCGATGCGCTCGAAGCTCTGGTGAGCGACGCCGACATGCGCTACCGCTTCGGCGAGAGAGCGGCTGCTTACGTACGCCGCGAGTTCGGCCTTGAAGCCATGATCGACCGGACACTGGCGCTTTACGGCTGGCCGGCAAGGGACGGGGACGAACGTGACGGCTGACGATCGGAAGCGCGGCGGCGAGGATGAACAGGCGGTCGTGGCGGGTTTGTGCGACGCCTTTCGCCGGGGTTACGCCGCGCTCGCCAGCGAGAACGAGAGACTGCGCCAGCAGGTCGAACGGCAGGCGCAGCTTCTGGCCGGCTATTCCGTGCGCGAGCGCAATCATCGACGGCTGGTGGAGGATCAGCACCATCTGCTGACCGCGGCGCGGGACGGTGGCGTGGAAGGCACGCTGCTGCGGATCCCTGTCCGGGAGGCCATGGACCTCCCACCGGCCGCGTCCGCTCCGGCGCCGGAGCCGGCGCCCGCTGTGGCCGAGCCGCGGCGCGGCTTGTGGAACTGGATGCGGCGCGGCGCGCCGACCGACACCGTTCCGGCCGCGGAGACGGGCGGGACGGCAGGGGACGAGGCCGCCAGCCGGGCGGCGGCGATCTTCGACCGGATTCGCCGGCCTTCGGCCCTGAGCTACCGGCCCTCGCCCGGGCTTGCGGCGTTCAGCCTGCCCCGCGGCGAACTGCGGACCATCGCCTTCAACCTGATTGAGACGCCGGAGGACCAGATCGACGGACTGGCCGAAGAGATCGGCGAAGCCGTCGCGATCAACCGCCGCTTCGCGCCGTTGATCGTGACCACCTCGCGCAGCGAACTGGGCGCCCTGCGCCGCCGCCGCCTGACATACGAATCCCTGCCGCCGTTCGGTCCCGCGATCAGCCGGCTGACGGGGCTCGAGGACCGGCGCTTCTACTACGACCTCCGCTTCCGCTACCTGATCCGCAAATGGCGTGCGATCTCGGTGGTGAACATGTCGCCGGTCTATGCCTATGGCGGCGAGGATCAGTCCGCCGGAAGCCCCGATTCGTAGTCCGCGGGGTCCAGTTCGCCGTTTCGGCCCTCGAGCAGATCGGCGATCAGGACCGCCGATCCACAGGCCATGGTCCAGCCGAGCGAGCCGTGCCCGGTGTTGAGATACACGCGGTCCACCGGGCTCCGGCCGATGATCGGCACACCGGTCGGCGTCATGGGGCGCAGGCCGGCCCAGAATTCCGGCGGCCCGTCATGGTCCAGGTCGGGATAGATCCGCCGCAGATCCCGGACGAGTTGCTCCGCGCGCCTCGGGTCCAGCCGGGCGTCATGACCCACGAGGTCGGCCTTGCCGGCGACGCGGATGCGGTCGCCCAGGCGGCTGACGACCATCCGCCGGGTCTCGTCGGTCACGCTGACCCGCGGCGCGCTGTTCGTCGCGGCCAGACGCAGGGTCGCCGAGTAGCCCTTCAACGGATATATTGGCAGGTCGAAGCCGAGGCTGCGGGTGAGCGGCGGCGTGTCCAGCCCCAGGCAGATCACCAGATGGTCGGCCATGTGCCGGACGCCGCCCGCCACGACAGAGTGGAAGCGGTCGCCATGCGTGTCGATGCGCTCCACCTGCTGACCCAGGACGGTGCGGACGCCAAGCCCTGCGGCGGCGTGCGCCAGGGCGCGGGTGAAGGCCTGGGCGTCGCCGCTTTCGTCGCTTTCGGCGTAAAGGCCGCCGGCCACCGCACCGCTGGCGATCGCGGCACCGAGCGCCGGCTCGATGTCCAGGATTTCGTCGGGTCCGACGGCGCGCAGTCCGACGCCGAGCGGCGCCATGAAGTCGACGATCCCCTCGGCCTCGCGCAGCGCCGCGTCACTGTCGTAGACGCGCAGGATGCCCCGGCGCTCGCGGTCGAATTCGGGGCGGACCTCCTCCACGATCTCGTCCAGGCGGCGCTGGCTGGCCAGCGCCAGCCGCACCATGCGCCGCGCATTTCGCCGCCAGACATCCTCGCGGCAGCTCGCCAGGAAGCGCAGCAGCCACCACCATTGACGCGAATCGGCGGTCAGGCGCAGCTTGAAGGGACCATCGGCTTGACGCATCCAGGCCAGCGCCAGGCGCAGGTTCGACGGACTCGCCCACGGCACCGCCTCGGAGGGGCTGATCTGCGCGCCATTGGCATGGCTGGCGCCGGTCGCGGGCTCGGTCTGGCGGTCGATCACGGTCACGCCGTGGCCCCGGCGCGCCAGTTCCCAGGCGGTGGTGATTCCGACGACGCCGGCGCCGAGGACAATGATGTCGGATCCTTCGGTCAAATCGCCTTCAAGCTGTCTGCTTGCCTCGTGATCGTTCCTCGCCCATCGTTCGCGCATGAAGGTCATATACAGTTCCGATCAGCAAGAACATGCGCCGCGCGCATTTATCTCGAGCGGCCGCCTGCTCGACAGTCCCGAACGCCCCGAACGGGCCGAGCGGTTCCTGGAGGCAGTCCGCGCCGCCGGCCACGACATCGAGGCCCCGGGAAATTTCGGCCGGCGGGAAATCGCGGCGGTCCACGGCGTCGATTATCTCGAGTTCCTCGAAACCGCTCATGAACGCTGGTCGGCGCTGCCCGACGCCAGCCCCGAGGTGATCGCCAACGTGCATCCGGGCCGCCACATGGCGCACCGGCCGGATCACGTGGTCGGTCAGGCCGGTTGGCACATGGCCGACACCGCCTGCCCCATCGGTGCGGGCACCTGGAAGGCGGCGCGCTCGGCAGCGCACTGCGCGCTGACCGGGATGCGCTTCCTGCTGGAGAACGAGACTCCGGTCTACGCGCTCTGCCGCCCGCCCGGGCATCACGCCTTTGCCGACATGGCCGGCGGATTCTGCTTTCTCAACAACGCCGCCATCGCCGCGCAGCAGGCCGTGGCCGCCGGGCGGACGGTCGCGATCCTGGATATCGACGTCCACCACGGCAACGGGACGCAGGGTATCTTCTACGGCCGGCGAGACGTGATGTTCGTCTCTGTCCATGCGCATCCTGGCGACTTCTATCCGTTTTTCAGCGGTTATGCTGACGAGCGGGGACGGGGCGAAGGCGAAGGCTACAACCTCAACCTGCCGCTCGCACGCGGCGCGGGGGACCAGGACTACCTGGCCGCGGTGGAGAAGGGTCTGGCGGCGATCCGCCGATACGGTGCGGACTGCGTCGTGGTCTCGCTCGGCCTGGACGCGCAGGAGAACGATCCGCTCGGCATTCTTTCGGTCACGACGGAGGGCTTTCGCCGCGCCGGCCGGCTCATCGGCCGCGCGGCCACGCCGGCGCTGATCGTGCAGGAGGGCGGCTATCTCTGTCCCGAGCTCGGCGCGAACCTGGCCGCGTTCCTGTCCGGCTATCTGGACCGTTAGCGGCCGCCGGCCTGCGGATCTACCAGTCGCTGGCCGGGCACCTGGCGTGCTCCTCGCGATAGCTGGACGGGGTGTCGAGGCGCGCGTTGTCCCGCGCCATCTCCTCGCTGTTCTTGCGCCGGGCGTCGGAGACGATCGTGTCGATCGCGATGCGGAAGCGCTCCATCGCCTGCTCGATGCTGGCGGCGGGGATGGCGCGCAGCAGGGTCGAACCGCCAAGCGCCGTCTCCAGTTCTTCCTTCAGCCGCCGCACGCCGGCCCGGTAGATGTCAACATGGCGTTGTTCGTGCGCCATGGTGACCCGATAGGGACAGGTTCCCGGGGCGAGTTCGGAAGCGATGAAGACGTCGAGCTGTAGCACGTCGAGGCGGATGTCGAGCCGTTTCAGCCGGAAACAGTCGCGGCGCTGCTCGGCCGCGGCGACCGACATGCGCACCTCCGTGTTCAGCGTGAAGGCCGTGGCGCCGACCTGGCGCACCGTGCCGGCGCGCGCCCCGCGCCCATGCGCCCGCATCGCCTGCGGGATCTCGTCGGAGGCGAGTTCATGGCTGATGCCGGGGGCGGGAAAGGCGAGCGCGATCCCGATCTGCGGCGCCGATGCGCCGCAGGCCGCCTGGGCCGTCCCCAGAAACGCGGAGAGGAGAACGGTCACGATACTCAGGCCAGGAAAGCGCATGGGCGATTCATGCGCCGAAGGGCGCGGCCACGCAACCCGCCTTGCATCCGGGTCGGGGGCGCGGCCACCGTCCGGCGGCCGGGGCAGGCCGTTCAGGCAACAAAAAAGGGCGACCGCGAGGCCGCCCTTTTTCGTGACACCGGCCGGAGCCGGCGATCAGTAATCGCGCTTCTTCCTGCCCCCGCCCACGATGACGAACTTGCCGTCCGCGCCGGTGAACACGCCCGGACCGGGCTTGAGTTCTCCATGCTGGGGTGGCGGGTCGTCAAGCGGCTGGTGGGGGCCGCAGCCGGCCAGAAGACCGACCGCGACACCAACCAGTACCAGAGGGCGAAGAAGCCGACGCATCAGAACCGGATGATCATGCCGGCCATGACGGTCTGGGCGCTTTCGATGGCGCCGTCGCCGCCGAAGTTGTGCCCGACACCCACAAAGGCGTCGGCGCCTGCGGCCACGCCCTGGACCAGGCCGACGCCAACCCGCTTGTTGTTGTCGCCGCCGCCAACGCCGCCATTGTTCACGTGGAAGTCGACGCCCAGCGAGGTCGGACCCAGGTCGGAGTAGTTGCCCTTGTGGGCCAGGCCGACATAGTACATGAAGTCTTCTTCGGCGTTCTCGTTGTCCTGGTAGCCAACCGCGCCATTCAGGGCGATGCCGCCGAAGTTCAGACCCAGCGAACCGGCATAGGTGTCGTTGCCGAAGTTCGAGTCCCAGCCGACGCCGCCCAGAACGCCGACGCCACCGATCTGACCCGAGTAGCGCAGCGCCGCGGTGACCTGGCCGTTGACGGCATGGGAAACCGACGCGGCGGCGCCGCCGAACGACGGGGTCGTGTAGCGGACCGCGTCGACGCGGTCGCCATCACCGATGGAGAGGAAGTTGACGCCGACATTGGCGATACCGTTCGTGTACTCCGGATTGATGCCCGCGTTCGCCGCGAAGTTGAACGAGTTGTGGACGATACCGTCCGTCGCCTCGCTCTGATGGCCCATCACCAGGGTGCCGAAGCCGCCCTTGACGAAGACATAGGCCTGACGCGTGGCGAAGGTGTCTTCGATCACTTCGTTGTCCAGCACCGCCTGAGCGGAGGAGTTGGATTCCATCTCCATCTCGAGCCGCGCGCCGACGGTGGTGCTGGCGGAGACGGGCGCATCGGCGTCGAAGCGGATGCGCGACGACGCGGCGTCATTGTCGACGTGAGTCAGCGTGGAGTTGTCGTTCCCGTCGGAGATGAACATCATCGCGCGGTTGATATGACCGGAGATGGTGAGTTCGACACCCTTGACGCCCTGACCGATGCCCTGCTCGACGGTCGAGTTCTTCAGAGCCTCGACTTCCTTCGACAGCGCGTCGATCGCAGCGGACTGCGCCTTCAGCTGGTCTTCCACGCTGCCATGAGCAGCAGCATAGGCGTTGCCGGCGGTCAACAGAGCCGCAGCGGCCACACCGGCGAGTAGATATTTGTGGTTCACCTTGATTGCCCTCCTTAAGGAAAAACGCACTTCCTTCGCCGCGGTTCCGATGAGACTTGTGCCCTCCGAATTGCGACTTGATGTCTGTTACGCCAGCAAAGCCGTGGGTGCAAGCCGTTGCGGCCCGGTCGATCGCCGCGTGCGGCGGGTGATTGTACCGGCGAAAAAGATATCTAATTGATTGAAACAAAAGAAAAAATCAGGACGAACTGCTGAGCCGGCGGTGCCGGGAAGGCTTGGCGCGCCGCCAGTTTCCGCCACTCTGTTGCGCGTTGGCCACATGACGGCGGGTCAGCGCGCGGCGCCGGCGAGGTCGCGCAGGGCCGCGATCACCTCCCGGTCTCTCGGCGCCAGCCGGGCCGCGCGGACATAGGCGGCCACTGCCGCCTGGGGCTGGCCGGCGGCGCGATGGGCCCGGCCGAGCGCCTTCCAGGCCTCCGCATTGCCCGGCGAGCGCTCGACGGCCGCTTCGAGAGCGGAGACGCTGCCGGCGCCGACCGGCGATCCGGTCTCTCCGGAGAAGCGGTTGAATCCGTAAATCGCCATGGCGGCGGAGGCCGCGGCGGCGCAGACGGCGATGATGGCGAAGGGGCGCTGCATGGTCGTGGTCCCTAGCTTTGAAGGGGCAAGCGATTCGAGAGGCTTATCCTCACTGGACCGTCATGAATCAACTCTTTCATCGCGACCGCGTGCTGCTACACTGCCGTCGGGGTCGCATCGATAAGCGTACCGTAAAAGAACGCGCGCAGGGACGGCCCGTGAGACCGTGCAAGGCATTACAACTCAAGAGGTGACAGACATGCTGATGTCTGGGCTGAGACAACTGGGGTTGGCCGTGGCTGCCGCCATGGCCCTCATGATCGCCGGCAGCGCCGCCCAGGCCGCGCCGGAGAACGTCGGACCGGAAGAGTGCAAGGACTGCCACTCGCCCGAATATGCCGTGTGGGAAAAGACCCCGCACGCCGAATCCTACAAGGACATCCACAAGCGCGACCTGGCCGACAAGGTCACGGAAGCCCTTGGCGAGCGTTCGATGAAGCGCTCCGACACCTGCGGGCAGTGCCACTACACCGAGGCGCCGAATCGCCCTGGCGGCCGCGTAGGCAACAATTTCGGCGTTTCCTGTGAGAGCTGCCACGGCCCGGGGTCGGAATACATCAACATCCACAATGTCTACGGGCCGAAGGGCACGAAGAAGGAAGACGAGACCCCGTTGCACAAGGCCGAGCGCTTCGCCAAGGCGCGCGAGGCGGGCATGCGGCTGCCGCGCTGGCGCGAGGACGTGCCGGACATGCCGACCGACGTGAACTATGACGTGGCGGCGAACTGCTTCAACTGCCACGGCATGGCGCGGGAGACCCTGGAAGGCGACACGGCGGGCAAGATGCTGGACGCCGGCCATCCGCTGAATCCGGACTTCGAATTGGTCAAGTACAGCCAGGGTACGATTCGCCACCGCTTCTATCACAGCACCCAGGACAACGAGGAAATGACCCCGGCCGAACTGTCGCGCTGGTACGTGACCGGTCAGGCGGCCTCGCTGGTGCAGGCGGCGAACGCCATGCAGAAGACCCAGCACGCCAAGTACATCGCCGCGCAGGAGGCCCGGGCCGAGAAGGCGCGGGCGGCCCTGGGGGCGCTGGATCTGGCGGAAGCCAAGGCCCTGCTGGCCCAGCCCACCGAGGCGAACGCCAAGGCGCTGGTCGGCAAGATCTATGGCGACAAGATGGACCTTTCCGGCCAGGTCGGGTCCATGATTCCGCCGAAGAGCGAGTACAAGTAAGGGGTATGCTCTTGCGATAGAAGGCTGATCGCCACATCGACCGCCGCCGGGGGGGCTTGCCTTCCGGCGGCGGTTCGGCGATTCTTACCGGGGGATCGGTTCGGTGGTGTCTGACGGACGCCGCGACTGAGAGGGGCAAGGCAAACATGGTGACAGCCGTCGAAACGATGGCCCGGCCGCAACGGTGGGCCACGCCATTCGGACCGGACATGACGGAAGCCGTCGTCGACGAGCTGATGACGTTTCCGATCTTCCGCGACATCGACGAGGACCGGTTTCCGGGCAATACGCCGCTCCGCGGCATCCTGCTCAACGACACCCGCGTGACGACCTATCAGCCCGGCGAGATCGTGGTCCGCGAAGGCGACTACGGCAATTCCGCCTTCCTGATCCTGGACGGCCATCTCCGGGTGGTGCTCAACCCCAACCTGCCGCAGAACATGCTGGGCCGCCTGAGCGTCAAGAAGAAGGGCTTCTTCGAGGCGCTGGGCCAGCTCTGGACGAACAACTGGCGGCCCGAGGTCCGGGACCCCGAACGCTATCAGAACACGCAGGCCGCCAGCTCCTCCGGCGCCATGGCCGGCGTCTATCTGCAGGACATCCCGGCCATCCTGGACGAGCACCAGACAGCGCAGCTCGGCCCGGAGATGATCTTCGGCGAGCTGGCCGCGCTGGGCCGCGTGCCGCGCACCGCCTCGATCTTCGCCGAGACGGAAGCGCGCGTGCTGGAAATCCGATGGCAGGGCCTGCGGGAACTCCGCCGCTTCGACACCACGTGGAAGGAAAAGATCGACCTCGCCTACCGCCGCAACGCGCTGCACAACGCGCTGAAGGAAGCGCCGATGTTCCGCCACCTCACCGGCGAGCAGCTCAAGGCGGTCGAGGATGCGACGCTGTTCGAGACCCATGGCGCCTTCGACTGGCACACCAGCTACAAGCGGATGCTGGCCCAGGGGCGCGAGATGGAGCACGGCACGCCGATCGCGCGCGAAGGCGACTATCCCGACGGCATCCTCATGGTCCGCGCCGGCTTCGCGCGGGTCTCCGCCCGCATCGGCAATGGCGAGCGGACGCTGACCTATCTCGGCGCCGGCGATGTCTACGGTCTGGAGGAGCTCTATCGGGCCTGGAAGGACAAGGACGACAGCATCGTCCTGGAGACTTCGCTCACGGCGCTCGGCTATCTCGACATCCTGCGCATTCCGCGGCAGGTGCTCGAGGAATTCGTCTTCAAGGAAATGGAGCCGCCGCAGACCAAGCTGCGGCATCTGGCCGGCAACGAGATCAGCGCCGACGCGCTCAAGGAATGGGCCGTCGGCCGGCGCTTCATCAATGGCACGCGGGCGATGCTGATCGACCTCAACCGCTGCACCCGCTGCGACGATTGCGTGCGCGCCTGCGCCGCCACCCACGGCGGCAATCCGCGTTTCATCCGCCACGGGGCCACCTTCGACCACTGGATGGTGGCCAACGCCTGCATGCACTGCGCCGACCCGGTGTGCATGATCGGCTGTCCGACGGGCGCCATCCACCGCTCGATCTCCGACGGTTCGGTGGTGGTCAACGACGACACCTGCATTGGCTGCGGCACCTGCGCGGCGTCCTGTCCCTATGACAACATCCGCCTGGTCCAGGTCGCCAATCAGCGCGGCGAGCCGCTGGTCGACGGCGAGCACAAGCCGATCATGAAGGCGACCAAGTGCGATTTCTGCTCCAGCAACCCCGGCGGACCGGCGTGCCAGCGGGCCTGTCCGCACGACGCGCTGCGCCGGGTTGATTTCCGGGGGCCGGATCCGTTCAGGGGGGGCTACCAATGAGGTCGGTGCATCGCGCAACGGTCCTGTTCTGGCTGGTCGCCGTCGCGGCCTTCGTCTTCCTGATCTGGAATTCGTGGCAGACCTGGCTGGCCAATGGCGAGCCGGCGATCGTCACCGGCTACACCCTGGCCGGCCTGATGGTCTTCCTGTTCATCTTCAACTGGCGCAAGAAGCTGTCGATGGTGCCGCTCGGGCGGTCCGCTTACTGGACGATGGCTCACGCCGTGTTCGGGACGCTGACCATCGCCGTGTTCTTCGTTCACACCGGCTCGTTCTGGCCGAACGGCGTCTACGAACAGGTCCTCGCGGTCTTCTTCTATCTGGCCAGCCTGTCGGGCATTCTGGGCTACTGGATGCAGCGGGTCATCCCGCGCCGCCTGACGGAGAACGGCCTGGAGGTGATCTGGGAGCGCATCCCCTACGAGGTCGCCGAGATCCGCAACCGGGCCGAAGCGATCGTCGTCGAATCAGCGGAGAAGACGGCCTCCGATACCCTGCCGCGGTTCTACGCCGAAACCCTGTCGTGGTACTTCCGGCGGCCGCGCTACCTGGTCAGCCATTTTTTCGGTTTCCAGTCCGGCCGCGCCTTCATCCGCCGCGAAACCGCGGCCATCTCGCGCTATCTCGATGAGACCGAGCGCGGCTATTTGGGCGAGCTCGAAGAGCTGGCTCACATCAAGAACCGGCTTGATTTCGCCTGGGCCGTCAACGGCGCGGCAAAGATCTGGCTTCTCTTCCACGTGCCCATGGCCGCCGGCGTGCTCGTATTGATGGTCTGGCACATCATTCTGGTTCACGTGTACCTGCTATGATCACGGACTCCGATCGCTACAGCTACCAGAAGAGCACGTATGAGCGGCCGACATTTCCCTATGTCTGCGGCCGTGCGTGCAGCTTCGGACAGCCCTGTCCGAACGGGCCGAACTTCGACGGTTCATGCGGGGGCACCACGGAATGCACGCCGTTCCGCAACGGCGACCGCTGGGAGTGCCGGCGGTCGCCGTCTGCGGGCGGTCCCTGCGCCGACGGGCCGATGCCTGACGGCACGTGCTGCATGCAGCATCCGCCGTGCACGCCGCAGCCGTCCCTGCGCCGGCGGCGTTTCCGGATCTCGACCCTGGTGGCGATCCTGGTGGTCGCCGCGATCTTCGCGGTGCTGCGTTTCGAGCCTTCCGCCTTCCAGGGCGACCAGGCCAATCTGTCCTCGCTGATGCCGGGCCCCTTGTCGCGGGCACATTCGAACTTCGCGCTGGAGGAAACGGGCTGCACCTCCTGCCATGAAGCGCACGGCAAGGGCGTGATCGCCTGGGCCGAGGCCTTCGTGACCCATCAGACCGTCGGCGAGAGCTGCACCGACTGCCACGCGTTCGGCGGACCGGCCACCACCGCCCACAACGCGGTCTTCGACGGCGGGGGCGGTTTCGCGACCGATTCGCCGAGCGCGGAGACGCGCACCGACTGTGTGATGTGCCACACCGAGCACAAGGGCAAGGACGCGAACATCGCGCCGATGAAGGACGCCCAGTGCAACAGCTGTCACCAGAGCACCGTCAGTTCCTTCTCCAGGGATCATCCGGCTTTCGCCGCCGGTTTTCCGCATGATCGCCGCGGTTCCATCCAGTTCAATCACGTCAATCACTTCAGCCAGTATTTTCCGAAGGAATTGGCCGAGGACAAGCAGCCGACCTGCGTGACCTGCCACGATGTTCAGCGTGCCGGGCTCGACGTGCCGCCGGGCAGCTTCGAGCAGAACTGCGCCAGCTGCCATCTGGAGGGAATCACCGACCGTTCGCTGCGTCTGATCACCCTGCCGTATCTGGAAGAAGATCCCTTCGACATGGATCAGGTGGCGGAGGTCTGCGGGCCGACACCGGATCAGGTCGAGTTCCTGAGGGCGCGCGCCGAGGGCGGCGACCCGGACGAAGTCGAATTCGACGAGTATTTCTACGAGGACTGGGGCGATTATCTCTCGCCGCCCATGGCGTTGATGCTGGGCGCACCGCCGGACGACAACTACGAGTACAACGAACCCGTGGGCGAGTTCTTCATGGCGCTGGCCGAGTCGGGGCTCGAACCGATGGTCGAGCGGCTGGAGGCAGTGCCGGGCGACGCCCGTCCGGAACGTCTGCTGGCCGGCCTCGATGGCGAACTCCTGCGCCGCGCTGCCTGCGCCTGGATGCAGAAGATGGAGTACGAGGCGCCGAGCGAACTGACCGGCGGCGGCTGGCAATCGGAAGGGGTGTCGGTCAGCTACCGTCCGACGGGCCACGCCGATCCGATCGCCCGGGCTTGGTTCGACTTCGCCGTGAACGCGCCGCGGGCGGCCGAAGCGGCGGGTGCTGACGAGATTGTGATCGAACAGGCGGAGCTGCTTCAGACCACACTTCTGGGCGATACCGGCCTGGGCAACTGCGCCAAGTGCCACGCTGTGACTGAGGTCACCGACAAATCAGGCGAAGGTGGAGAAGATGCGGCCAAGCTGATGGTCGAATGGGGTTATCAACCAGTGGAAGATCGTCCCTACGTGCAATACGACCACGGCCCCCATGTCAATCTGCTCGGCCCGGGAACACTATGCGCAACATGCCACAAGTTGAATCCCGAAGCGGATTACGCCGCGTCGTTCAAACACTTCGATGCGACGGACTTCGCGCCCGGGTTCAAACCGATCGGCAAGGAGACTTGCACCCAGTGTCATACCGAGGCAAAAGTTCGACAGGACTGTCAGCTTTGCCACGAATATCATCTGGAGCCGGGTTTCATTCGGACGATGGGCTTCCAGCAGACAGCACAAGAACCGGAACGGCCCGGCCAGGACGGAGGTTGAGGATGATGAACGCATCAGGACGACGGACGGAATTCCGCGCCCTGGTCGCACGCTTCGGCGGGCTGGCCATGGCGGCATTTCTGGCCTTCGGGGTCTCCAGCGCGCAGGCGCAGAGCGACACCGAGGCGCAGAAGCTTGGCGACGAGGCGCATACGGAACTGTTCAGCGAGGACATGTTCCCCAGCGCGTCCAAGTGCGCCGCCTGTCATGAGGAGATCTACAGGGAGTGGTCGTCTTCGAACCACGCCTACGCGTCGATCTCGCCCATGTTCCACAAGTTCGAGCAGGCGATCACGAACCTGACTCAGGGCACGATCGGCACCTTCTGCGTGCGCTGCCATCAGAGCGTCGGCACGACGCTCGGCGAATCGCGTGCCGCGCCGTTGTGGGAGCGCAGCCAGGTGGCGCGCGAGGGCATCACCTGCATCACCTGCCACCGCGTCAACAACACCTACTACAAGGTGAACGGCGAGCGGCGGATCGAGCCCGGCCGCATCTACGCGCCGGTCTACACCAACTCCGACGGCGAGACGCTCAAGAAGGTCATCAAGGACAAGAGCTTCTACCGCGTCGCCACCTCCGACGAGGAGCGCGGCAACCAGATCCACACCGAGGTGGTCAAGTTCGAGCAGATCTCGAAATCCGAGTTCTGCGCCAGCTGCCACCAGGTGGCCGTGAACCTGGGCATCAAGCTTGAGGTGGTCTGGGACCAGTACCGCGACAGCCCGGCTCTGCGTGAGGGCATCACCTGTCAGGAATGCCACATGGGCAAGGTTCCGGGCAGGGCCGAAGGATATGCTCAGGGGCCGGCCGCAGTGGTGAACGGCGAGGAGATCAATCCGGACCGCCGCCGCAGCAATCACGCCTTCTACGGTCCGGGCTACCCGATCGCCCATCCGGGCATCTTCCCGCACAACCCGGTCGCCGAGAACTGGACCATCGAGGAATGGCTGCAGTTCGACTGGCGCGCCGGCTGGGGCACCGAGGAGTTCGAGGACAAGGTATACAACGGCGAGATCGAGGTCGATTTCCCCGAGGTCTGGTCTTCCGAGGACGATCGTTTCGAGGCCCGCTACATCATCGAGGAGAACCTCGAAGGGCTGGAATACAAGAAGGAACTGCGCCGGGCGGTGATGGAGAACGGCAGCCATCTCGACGGCCCGTTCTTCGACGGCGCCCCGCGTGTCGGCCAGGACTTCCAGTTCGCCTACAAGGTCACCAACACGAACTCGGGCCACAATCTGCCCTCGGGCAGCCTGGGCGCCCAGCCGGAGATCTGGCTGAACGTCGCGCTGACCGATCCGGACGGCAACCGCATCTGGGAATCGGGTTACGTGGACAGCGCCGGCGACATGGCCGACCTTCATTCGGAGGACGTCCAGCAGGGCAAGATCGAGCATGACCGCCAGCTGTTCAATCTTCAGACCAAGTTCCTGACCACCAACGTGAAGGGAACGGATCGGGAGATGTTCCTGCCGGTGAACTTCGACGTCGATCAGCGGCCGTTCCTGCGTCAGCCGAACGTGCCGACAACGGTTCTCAACCACCCGCAGTTCGTGCGGATGGAGGCCCGTTCGATCCCGCCGCTGTCGTCCCGCGACGCCGAATATTCGGTGCCGGGCGAACTGCTCACCAAGCCGGGCACCTACAAGCTCTCGGCTCGGATGCGCAGCCGCGCGGAACCCATCTACTTCATGCGCTTCGTCGGCGCGACGAAGGAGATGGAGCAGTCGATGAACCAGTGGATGCTGGACATGCATCCCTACACTGTGGAGATCGAGGTCCAGTAGCCGCCACAGCCGGCCGGCCGCCGCCGACAACGCGGCGGCCGGTCAGGACCTTGTTTCGATTTGGGGCCGGAGGGTGGGCCCGGGGGGTTTGGGAAGATGAATCGAGTGCTTCTTGGCAGGAAATTCGTCGCGGGCGCGACCGCCGCCGCGGCGATACTGGTTTACGCCGCCGGCGGAACGTGGGCGGCGGAAGACTACAATCCGGAAATGTCCGCGGGCGCCAAGCGCGTGCCGCTGGAGGAGGGGGCCTTCAAGCCCGATCCGAACTACGAGGACACCGAATACGACATCGAAGCGCAGCTGGCGATCTACGGCGGCAAGTCGGAGGTCGAGGCGCCCAGGCCGCTGTTCGAGCTTGGCCAGCCTCAGTACATTTCCGGCCAGCTCGATGAACCGAGCTACGTCTTCGGCAAGCTCAATCCGACGCAGTTCGCGATCCAGGCCTTCGGTGACATCCGGACCGCCATCGCCTTCAATGACAACGGCAATGCGGAAGTCGGCCAGATCGCCACGCGTCTGAACCTCGACATCGATTTCAAGATCACCTCGACGGAGCGCATTCACACCTTCCTGCGGCCGCTCGACAATGGCGGTCAGTTCACCCGCTGCGAGTTCTTCGGCGGCAACAGCGCCGACAAGTGCGACCTGCAGACGGACCTGAACCTGGAGACCCTGTTCTTCGAGGGCGACGCGGGCGCCATCGCTGCGGGCTTCACGGGCCGCTACTATGACGGCGACTATCCGTTCTCCTTCGGCCTGGTGCCGCTGTTCTACCAGAACGGCATCTGGATGGACGACCAGGTCCTGGGCATCGCCTATGCGATCCCGGCGCTGAACTCGCCGGAGCTCGACATCTCCAACATGGACATCTCGTTCTTCGCTGGCTTCGACGATGTCGAGAACAACGGCATCGTCAATGGCGCGGGCGTGCGCAACGAGCACAATTCCAACGTCTACGGCACCAACATCTTCATCGAGGCGCTGGAAGGTTATTTCGAAGGCGGTCTCGGCTTCATCGACGTCGACGACGACAAGCTGGGCGACCAGGACCTGCTCAGCATCGGCCTGTCATGGTCGACCCGCTATGAGAACGTCCTGTCATACTCGGTCCGGGGCTATTTCAGCCACCAGAACCGCGATGACGGCCAGCCGACGCTCGGACAGGGCGCCGCCCTGCTGTTGGAAACCAGCTGGATGACGAGCAAGCCCTATACGCTGGTCCCCTACGCCAATTTCTTCGTCGGCTTCAAACGGCCGCAGGCGCTGGCGAATGCGGAAGGCCTGCTGATCAACACCGGCATCAACTTCGAGACCGACGGCCTGACCGGGTTCCCGTTCCTCGACGACACTGCGGCCGGCACCTTCGGCGGCGCCATCGGCGTGCAGTATCTGTTCAATCTGGACCAGCAACTCGTGCTCGAGGCGGCGACCGTCCAGGAGCACGCCGACAACACGAACATCAACGGCGACCAGTACGCGCTCGGCGTGCGCTGGCAGCTCCCTGTATCGAAGGCATGGATTCTGCGGGCCGACGCGATGTACGGTATCCGCCAGAATGACGATGATGTCAGCGGCATCCGTTTCGAGGTGCGCCGCAAGTTCTGACGGTCCGACAGGGCGGGGCGATCGGGCCCCGCCGGTCCGGGCGGGGGGATCCGCCGCCGTCTTACAGGAGGGATAGGGCAGGATGGAACTGGGAGCCGTGAACTACGTCGCGATAGCCGTGCTGGCCCTTATGGGCCTGTACGTTCTGTCCCTGATCTACAACAATTTCAGAGCCGCCGGCGTCACCGACCGGGGCATCCAGGCCGAGATCGCCTATCTGCGCGAGCGGGTGGACCGCATCAAGGCGGCGCGCGAATTCGACAAGCAGAAGAACGAGCTTTCCTGGAATGGCGTGCGCAAGTTCCGCGTCGAGCGCAAGAATCCCGAGAACAAGGACATCTGTTCCTTCTACCTCCGCCCGCATGACGAACGGCCGCTGCCGCCCTTCGAACCCGGACAGTATCTGACCTTCAAGCTCAACCTGCCGTCGGGCAAGAAGGTGACGACCCGCTGCTATTCGCTCTCCGACAGCCCGAAGAGCGAGTATTACCGGGTTTCGATCAAGCGCAACCCGCCGCCGAAGGATCCGGCGAAGGCCGATGTGGGCAAGTCGTCGTCCAACTATTTCCACGACCACGTCAACGAGGGCGACATCCTCGACGTCCAGGCGCCCAACGGCGACTTCTTCCTCGACATGCACCGCCAGACCCCGGTCGTGCTGATCGGCGGCGGCATCGGGATCACGCCGGTGCTTTCGATGCTCAATGCGATCGTGGAATCGGGTTCGAAACGGGAGACCTGGTTCTTCCTCGGCGTCCGCAACAGCGCCGAGCATGTCTTCCGCGAGCATCTGGAGCGGCTCGACCGGGAGAACGAGAACGTCCACGTGCGTATCGTCTACTCCAAGCCCGATGACAACGACGAGCAGGGCAGGGACTACCACCTGGAGGGCCGTGTCGGCGCGGACCTGTTCCGTGAGGTTCTGCCGTCCAACAACTACGACTACTACTTCTGCGGCCCGCCGCCGATGATGGAGAGCCTGTTCCACGGCCTGCGCGAGTGGGACGTGCCGGAATCTCGCATCCACTTCGAGGCCTTCGGTCCCGCGACGGTGAAGTCGAAGAAGACCGCGGACACCGAGGACGGGGCCGCCGCGCCTGTCTCCGGCTCCGGCTTCAAGCTGAAGTTCACGCGTTCCGAAAAGGAACTGGTCTGGGACGGATCGGCTGACACAATTCTCGAGTTCGCCGAAGCCAATGACATCGACATGGATTCGGGCTGCCGCGCCGGCGCCTGCGGCACCTGCATCACTGCCGTGCTGGCCGGCGAGGTGAATTACGCCACCGAGCCGAGCGCCGATGTCGACAAGGGCTCCTGCCTGACCTGCATCTCGGTACCGAAGACGGACATGGAACTGGACGCCTGATTGGCGCCACATTTCCGCGTCATTGAGCGCGCCGGTCCCCGGGCCGGCGCGTTTTCATTGAGACATGGCGGATTGTTGAGCGACGAGCTGGAGACCTTGCTGGCGGAAATCCGGGCCTGCCGGAAATGCGCTGATTTACCGGCCGGGCCACGGCCGGTGCTGCGCGCCGCGCCGGGTGCGCGTATCCTGCTCGCGGGGCAGGCGCCGGGCATAAGGGTGCACGAGACCGGCATTCCCTGGAACGATCCGTCGGGAGACCGGCTGCGGCAGTGGCTCGGCGTCGAAAAGGACGTCTTCTACGACCCGGCGCGCATCGCCATCGTGCCCATGGGCTTCTGCTATCCTGGTACCGGTCGGTCCGGGGATCTGCCGCCCCGGCCCGAATGCCGCGCCACCTGGCATTCGCGGCTGGTGCCGATGCTGGGCGACGTGGAGCTGACCATCTGCATCGGCCAGTACGCGCAGGCCTGGTATCTGGGCGGGCGCCGCCGCGCGACGCTGACCGAAACCGTCGGCGCGTGGCGGGATTACGCGCCCGGTCTCCTGCCCCTGCCGCACCCGTCCGGGCGCAACAATGGCTGGCTGAAACGCAATCCATGGTTCGAGGCCGATGTGCTGCCCCATCTTCGGGCGCGTGTCGCGGCACTGCTTCAGTGAACGGCGCCCGACGGCCCCCGCCCGGGTTCGCGCCGGTCCTCGGCCAGCACCGGACCGGCCTGGTGGAGCACCATGCGCCAGGCCTCGCCATCCCATTCGAAGGCGTTGGTCGCGGCCAGGCGGTTGTTCCCGATGGCTTCGGTACAGGTGACCAGTCCGGCCTGTCCCAGCGGCACGGCGCGCGCGTCCGAGGTTCGGACCGGCGGTGGGTTCTCCAGGATCGCGAACCAACTGGCCAGTACCGGGCTGCGCCCCGTGAGCCGCTCATGGCCCGGGTGAATGCAGACCAGATCATCGTGGTCGGCCCACAACGCGCTCATCGCCCGCAGGTCGCCATCGGCGAAGGCGCGGTAGAACGCCGCGTTCGCCTCGATCAGGCCTTTGCCTCTACTATCGTCCCATGACATCGACCACAGACCTCGAGACCTCATGCCGGCGGCGCGGGCTTCACCGCGTCCTGCGGTTCCTTGCGATAGTCCCGGTCCTCGGCCTGCTTGTCCAGATCGGCGCTTGCGGTCCGACCTATCAGACGGCGGGGCCGCCGCGGACGGAGGCGGCGCTGACCGGAGATGCACTGGTCATGGCCGACGGCTATCGTCTGCCGGTCCGCGTTCACCGCGCCGTGGGCCCGGAGCCGCTTGCGGTGGTGGTCGCGCTGCACGGCTTCAATGACTACAGCAATGCCTGGGCGGAATCGACCGGGCGCTGGTCCGCCAACGGCCTGACGGTCTACGCCTATGATCAGCGGGGCTTCGGGCAGGCCGACCGGCGGGGAATCTGGCCGGGCGTCGACACGTTGACGGGGGATCTGCGCCAGGTCATCGGCGTGGTCAGGGAGCGTCATCCCGGCAAGCCGCTCTACCTTGTCGGCGAGAGCATGGGCGGCGCGGTGATCATGGCGCTGCTCGGCCGGCCCGATCCGCCCGAGGTGGACGGCGCCGTCCTGGCCGCGCCTGCCGTCTGGAGCCGCAAGACCATGGCGAACTGGATGGCGAGCGGTCTCGAGATTCTGCGCACGATCATACCGGGCGTGGTGCTGACCGGAGAGGGCATCCGCAAGCAGGCCTCCGACAACATCGAGATGCTGATCGGACTGGGGCGGGATCCGCTGGTGATCAAGGGCGCACGGGTCGACGCCATTTCCGGCCTCGTCGACCTGATGGACGCCGCCTACGAGGCCGCGCCGAAGATCGATACACCCCTTCTGGTGCTGTACGGCGAACGCGACGAGATCGTGCCCCAGGCATCGGTGGAGAAGACGCTGGACCGCATGACCGTGGAACCCGATCTCGCCTTCTATCCGAAGGGCTGGCACCTGTTGTTCCGCGACCTGAACGGGCCCATCGTGCAGCACGACGTCTGGCACTGGATCGTCCGCGGCGGCCCGCGCCTGCCGAGCGGCGCCGATCGGCGCGCCGAGACCCGTCTGGCCCGCAGCGAACAGTGACTTACGGCCGGGCGTCCAGCACCCCCTGAAGGATATAGGCGGCGGCGTGGGCGTCGATCACCTCGGCGCGCCGGCGGCGCGAGACGTCCTGCCCGATCAGGCTGCGTTCGACGGCCTGGGTCGACATGCGTTCGTCGTGCAGGATCATGGGCAGATCCAGGGCCGACTCCAGGTTCCGCTGGAAGGCGCGGACGGACTGCGCCCTGGGGCCGGCCGTCCCGTCCATGTTGAGCGGCAGCCCGATCACAAGCCCGCCGATGTCGTATTCGGCGATCAACGCCTGCAGCGCCGCCAGGTCGGCCGTGAACTTCGTCCGCCGGATCACGGTCAGTGGCGTCGCCACCTGGTGTCCGGGATCGGCGACGGCGACGCCGATCGTCTTCGTCCCCGGGTCGAGTCCCAGCAGCCGCCGGCCGGCGCAGGCCGCCTTCAGCCGGGCGGCGCTCTCCAGCAACACGCCTATGCCGGGCTCCGTTCGGCCAGCTCGTTGCGCCCGCAGACGTCGCGGCCGCGCATCAGGTAGAGGGGGCGGGTAGCGAAATCGACTGCGCCTCCGGTGCGCTTCGCGATCTCGGCCCCCAGTTGCCGGTCGAAATGCGAGGTCGTCGGCATGAAGCGCAGCACGTAGCCGGCCCGGCGCCGCGGCGAGCGGTTCGGGCGGGAGCCATGCACCATGTAGATATCGTGAAGCGAGATCTGCCCCGGCGCCAGCACGATGTCGACCGCGTCGGCCTCGCTGTACTCGTCGGCCTCCAGCTGCTGGTTGAGCGTCAGGTGGCCGCCGTCATTGGTCCGGTGGCGGCGCAGCCGGCGGTCCCGGTGGCTGCCGGGAATGACCCGAAGACAGCCGTTCTCGGGGGTCGCGGCGTCCAGTGCGATCCAGACGGAGCAGGTTGCGAGGGGCCGGATCGGCCAGTACTCGCCGTCCTGGTGCCAGGGCGTTTCCTTGCCCGAATGGGCCGGCTTGCCGAAGACCGTGGTGCCCCAGAGCAGGAAGTCGCCGCCGATCACCTGTTCCACCATGTCCAGGATCTCGGGCGTGCCGGCGTGCTCCAGCCACACGCGGTCCCCCTTCAGGCCCTGCGTGCCGTGGTCCGGCTCGTGGGGGCAGAACATGGCGTCGGGGCTGACATGGGGGTTGGCCTCGATCAGGCGGTCAAGATCCCGGCGCATGCCTGCCAGGGCCGCATCGGGCACCCGGTAGTTCGCCGGTACGGCATAGCCCCGGTCCCGGTAGTGCCCGACCTCCGCTTCGGTCAGCACGCCCGGCCTCAGAACCAGGCGCGCTTGTTGGCGACGTAGCGCTGGTGGAACTCCTCGTCGGACTTCACGAGATAGATGATGCCTTCGATGAAGGCGATGATGCTGATGATGATGCTGGGAATGCCCAGCGCGATCCAGCCCAGCAGGAACACCGCCAGCATGATGATTCCGGCTGTCGAATAGCCCAGATAGAACTTGTGGATGCCCAGCGCGCCGATGAAGATCGCCAGCAGGCCAGCCACGATCTTGTTCTTGCCATCCGCAGGGACAGCTGGCTTCTGGACGTAGATCTCGCGGGCGTCGTTCCCCTCGGTCTGGAAATCGACGCGGTCGCCGGGGCGCGGCGGACGGTCGGCGCGGACGTCCATGCCGCGGAACTGGTAGCGATTGCCGTCATCGGCCGAGATCAGGCCGTGGTCGGCGTCGATGTCGTATTCCAGAACTTCGCCCTTCATGGCGCCCTCCGTGCTGACCCGCGTTCGGAAAGTTACCCCCGGGCGGGTGGAATTGGAAACTCGAACGAAGCCGCACCATCATGGGAGAGACATGTTTTCAGGGGAGGAGTTGCGGAAATGAAAGCCGCCTTGTTGCAGCAGCCCGGGATCGCCAACCTGTCGGTCGCCGAAATGGAAGAGCCGGAACCCGGTCCCGGCGAGGTAAAGGTGCGGCTGAGGGCCAGCAGCCTGAACTACCGCGACCTCGTCACCGTCGAGGGCGGCTATGGCTCGAAGCAGAAGCAGTCGGGCCTGATCCCGCTGTCCGACGGCGCCGGCGAGGTTGCGGCCGTGGGCGAGGGCGTCCGGCGCTACCAGGTCGGGGACCGGGTCACACCGATCTTCTTTCCGAACTGGCAGGGCGGCGAACCCTCGGCCCACGCCCAGGCGCTGGCGCTGGGCGGTTCGGCCCAGGGCTGCGCTGCGGAGTTCGGCTGCTTCCCCGAACACGGTCTGGTGCCGACCCCCGACGGGCTGTCCGACGCGGAGGCGGCGAGCACGGTGTGCGCGGGTCTGACAGCCTGGCACGCCGTGGTCGAAAAGGGCGGCATCCGTCCCGGCGACTGGGTCCTGACGCAGGGCACCGGCGGCGTCTCCATCTTCGCGCTGCAGTTCGCCAGGGCGATGGGGGCGCGAGTGATCGCCACCACATCCTCGGACGTCAAGGCCGCCCGCCTGAAGGAACTCGGCGCCGACCACGTGCTCAACTATCTCGACATCACCGACTGGGGGAAGGCGGCGAAGAGCCTGACCGGCGGCGCGGGCATCGACCTGGTGGTCGAGGTCGGCGGCGCAGGCACGCTGACCCAGTCGCTCAAGTCCATCCGCATCGGCGGCGCGATCGCCATGATCGGCATTCTGGCCGGCCAGAGCGACCAGGTGAACATGGGCTACGTGCTGATGACAAACAGCCGCATCCAGGGCATCACCGTCGGCAGCCGGGAGATGCATCTGCGCATGTACCGCGCCATGGAGGCGCACGCCATTCGACCGCTGATCTCCGACAGCTTCGCGCTCGCCGACATCCGCGAGGCCCTGGCGCACCAGAAGGACGGCCGCCACTTCGGCAAGATCGCCATTGATATCTGAAGCGTACCATCGTCAACAGTGCCGCATGACTTCGGCGGTGCGCCGCGTTATGTTCCGCCCATTCAGTCACTGCCGGGACAGCGGGCCCGACCATTGCGGGGAGAAACGCCATGAATGAAGCAGTCATCGTCTCGACGGCGCGCACGCCGATCGGCAAGGCCTATCGTGGGGCCTTCAACAACACCGGGGGCGCCGAAATGGGCGGCCATGTGGTCAAGCACGCGGTCGAGCGCGCCGGAATTGACGGCGCCGAGGTCGAGGACGTGCTGATGGGCTGCGCCAATCCCGAAGGCGCCACCGGCGGCAACATCGCCCGCCAGATCGCGCTGCGCGCCGGCCTGCCGGTCAGCGTTCCGGGAGCGACGGTGAACCGCTTCTGCTCCTCGGGCCTGCAGACGATCGCCATGGCGTCCCAGCGGATCATCGCGGACGAGGCGGACGTGCTGGTCGCCGGCGGCCTGGAATCGGTCAGCCTGGTGCAGAACGAGCACGCCAACCGCTACCGCTCCAAGGACGAGTGGCTGGAGAAGACCCATCCGGGCATCTACTACTCGATGATCCAGACCGCCGAGGTCGTGGCCAAGCGCTACAACGTCTCGCGCGAATACCAGGACGAGTACGGCCTGCAGTCGCAGATGCGCACCGCCGCCGCCCAGCAGGCCGGCAAGTTCGACGACGAGATCGTGCCGATGAAGACCACCAAGGTCGTGGTCGACAAGCAGACCGGCGAGACGTCCGAGCAGGAGGTCACGCTGGAGAAGGACGAGGGCAACCGGCCAGACACCAACCTGGAAGGTCTGTCCAGCCTGGCGCCGGTGATGGGCGAGGACGCCTTCATCACCGCGGGCAACGCCTCGCAGCTTTCCGACGGCGCTTCCGCCGCCGTGGTGATGAACGCCAAGGTCGCCGAAAAGCGCGGCCTGCAGCCGCTGGGCTATTTCCGCGGTTTCGCGGTCGCCGGCCTGGAGCCCGACGAGATGGGCATCGGCCCGATCTACGCTGTGCCGAAGCTGCTGGAGCGCACCGGTCTGAAGATGGATGACATCGACCTCTGGGAGCTGAACGAGGCCTTCGCGGTGCAGGTGCTCTACAGCCGCGACAAGCTGGGAATCCCGAACGAGATCCTGAACGTCAATGGCGGCGCCATCTCGATCGGCCATCCCTTCGGCATGTCCGGCGCCCGCATGGTCGGGCACGCCCTGATCGAGGGCAAGCGCCGGGGTTCGAAGTACGTGGTCTGCACAATGTGCATCGGCGGCGGCCAGGGCGCGGCGGGCCTGTTCGAGGTCGCCTGACGCCTCTATCGAACGCACGAAGACAGGGGGCTGCCGGGTGACCGGCAGCCCCCGCTTCGTTTCCGCGGCTTCCCCTGCGTCAATTGCCCGGCCGACGGCCGGCTGCTACGGTTTCGGAAAATCCGGGCGGAACGCCATGCGTGTAGCTGATCTGCGGAGCGGCCGGCCGCCCGAGTTTCTTCGGGAGGGCGGCGAGATGGGGGCGCTGATGCGCGCCCATGACTGGGCCTCCACCCCTGTGGGGCCGCCGGATTCGTGGCCGCAGAGTCTCCGGGTCGCCGTGCGGCTTCTGCTCACCTCGTCCCACCCTATGTTCATCTGGTGGGGCCCGAAGCTGATCCAGTTCTACAACGACGCCTATCGGGGGTATCTCGGGCCAGAGAAGCATCCGGCCGCTCTCGGCGCGCCGGGACGCGAAACCTGGGCGGAGATCTGGGCCGTTACCGGGCCGCAGATCGAACATGTCATGGCCGGCGGCGGCGCGACCTGGCATGAAGATCACTACGTGCCGATCACCCGCCATGGCCGGCGCGAGGACGTGTGGTGGACCTATGGCTACAGCCCGATCGACGACGAGGCCGCGCCCGGAGGCGTCGGCGGCGTGCTAGTGGTCTGCCATGAGACCACGGAGCAGGTCCTGGCTGCACGGCGTCACGCCTTCCTGCTGGAACTGAGCGACAGCCTGCGCGCCCTTCAGGCGCCCGGGGAAATCATGTCGACCGCCAACCGCCTGCTCGGCGAGCATCTGGCCGCCGGACGTGTCGCCTTCGCCGAGATCGACCTGACCGAACGATCGGCGGTGGTGGCCTGCGACTGGTGCGCCGACGGGTTGGACAGCTATGCCGGCAGGCATCCGCTGAAGGCGCTGGCGCGCGCGCATCGGGCCATCCTCGAAGCCGGCGAACCGCTGGTGGTCACCGATGTCGAGAATGATCCGCTCGCGGTCGATCCGGCCGGCCGCACCCGCCTTCTACGGCGGTCCGTCCGCGCGCTCGTCAACGTGCCGGTCCGGCGGCGCGGGGATCTGGTCGCCATTCTGGTCGTGCACGCCCCTGAGGTTCGCCAATGGTCCGACTGGGACGTTCGCATGGCCGAGGAAACCGCCGGCCGGGTCTGGACCATGGTCGAGCGGGCGCGGGTCAGCGAGGAACTGGCCCGCAGCAACAAGATGCTGAGGATGGCGCTGGATGCGGGCGAGATGGGCGTCTGGCGCATCGACTTCCAACGCCGCCGCACCGAGGTCGACGATCGCCTGCGCGCGCTGCTCGGTCTTGATCCCGGCAAGGACGACTATCCGTTCGAAGAGGTCGAGTCGCGCATTCACCCGGCGGATCTGCCGCGCCTGCGCGGCGAGCTGGCGGCGATCGCAGCCGACGGCATCCAGCACACGGAGTTCCGGGTGCGTGACGCCGAAGGCCGGGAACGATGGCTGTTCGGCGCGGGCAAGCCGCTCGAGACGGGCAATCCCGACGACCGGGTCGTCATCGGCGTGAACTTCGACATCACCGCCCGGGTCCAGGCGGAATCGCATCAGCGGATGCTGATGGCTGAACTCGACCATCGGGTGAAGAACGTCCTCTCCGTCGTGCAGTCCATCGCGCGACAGAGCCTGTGGGAGGTCGAACCCGACGCGGTGGAGCGGCTGGGCGGCCGGCTGTCGGCGCTGGCGCGGTCGCATTCGCTGCTTGCGGAATCGCGCTGGGAAGGGGCCGGCCTGCATTCGGCGGTCGAGCAGACCATGGAGCCCTATCGGCGCGAGCAGGGCGCGCACATCGATGTCAGAGGCGAGGACCTGCGTATCAGTCCGAAGGCGGCGCAGAGTCTGTCGCTGGCGCTGCACGAGCTGGTGACCAACGCCGCCAAGTACGGCGCCCTGTCCGTCGAGACCGGCCATCTGGAGATCGCCTGGGGCGTGCGGGACGTGGATGGAGGGGCCATGCTGGAACTGGACTGGCGCGAGACCGGGGGGCCGGCCATCACGGCCCCTCCGGAAAGGACCGGGTTCGGCTCCAGCCTGATCCACATGATGCTCGCGGAGGAACTCGGGGGCGCGCTCTATCTCGACTACCGGCGAACCGGCCTGGTGATGTCGGCGCGGCTGCCGCTGCAGAAACTGATGGACGGCGCGCCCCGTCTCGCCCGGCCGCCGCAGAAAGAACGCTCGCTGGATGGGGCCGGGGTCCGGCCGCCGCCCGCTGACGCGCTGCGCGGAAGGCGTATCCTGGTCTGCGACGACGAACGGCTGGTCGCCCAGGACGTTGCGGACACGCTTCGTTCGGCCGGCGTCACGGTCATCGGGCCTCTCACCAGTCTGCAGGAAGCGCAGCGTTGGGTCGAAGCCGACCGCTTCGACGCCGCCGTCCTCGACATCAATCTGGACGGCGAGCTGGTGTGGCCGGTGGCGCTGAAGCTCCGCGACCGAGGCATCCCCTTCCTTCTGGCCAGCGGCTATTCGGATACCCTGGCGACGCCGGACGCTCTGGCCGATGCCCCGCGGATCGACAAGCCGCTTTCCGGGCCCCGGCTGCTCGCCCGTCTCGCCCGGATTCTGGATATCGGCTGAAGCCCCAGGGCACGTCGGTCGCCGTCTGGCGCTGTGCGTCGTCAGCGGTCGACGATCATCTCGAAGCCGCCGAAGATCATGCGCTTGCCGTCGAAGGGCATTTCCATCTGGCCGGCGATGCGCGCATCTTCCATGACCTTCTTCATGCCCGCGTCCCGCACTTCCCGCGAGGGCCAGAGGATCCAGGAGAAGACGACGGTTTCGTCTTCCCGGCATTTCACCGCCATGGGAAAGGACGTCACCTCGCCCTCGGGCACGTCGTCGCCCCAGCATTCCACCAGCTTCAGCGCACCGTGCTCCATGAAGACCGGGGCGGCTTCTTCGGCCATGGCGCGGTAGCGCTCCTTGTTGGCCGTCGGTACGGCGACCACGAATCCGTCGACATAGGTCATGTTTCGATCCTCTTTCATGCGATCATGCCGGCGCCGCGGCCAGTTCCTGCGCCAATCTTTCCAGCTGGTCGGCGCAGATGTTCCAGCCCTCGTGGAAACCCATCTCCTCATGCGCCTTCCGGTCGGCCTCGGTCCAATGCGTGGCGCGGGCGATATAGCGTGTGCCGCCATCCTCGTCGGTGAGGTCGACCGACGCCGTGAAGAAGGGCTTTTCGGAAGGCTCCCAGGCCCGGACATAGGCGTCGGTGAAGACGATCCGTTCGCCGGGCACCACCTCCAGATAGACCCCACGCATGGTGATGCGTTCACCGTCGGGACCTTGCATGACCATATGGCTTGAACCGCCGGCGCGCACGTCGACCCGGGCCTCGGCGATGGTCCACGGGGCTGGGCAGAACCAGCGCTTCAGCAGTTGCGGCTCTGTCCAGGCCCGGTAGATCGCAGCGCGTGGCGCCCGCAGCAGCCTGTTGATTTCCAGCTCGTGCGATGCCCCGGCGGCGGTGTCTTCAGTCATGGCCGTTTCCTTCCGTGTTGGCATTGAAGGCATTCTCGAGATATCGCCGCAGGTGATCGAGGACGTCGGCGGCGACGGCCGAGTCGTTGCGGGCCTTTGCCAGAATGAAGGCGCCCTGGATCGTGGCCTGGGTGAATAGCGCGAGGCTTTCGGCGCTGAAGCGGCCGGTGAGGCCGCGCGCTTCGAGTGCGGCGGCGATATCTGCTTCCAGTGTCGCCGCATGCCCGCTGATGCTGGCGTCGCAGGCGGCGCGGATATCGGGATGGCTCTGGTGCACCTCCTGGACCATGGTGCCGACCAGGCAGGTGTAGTCCGGGGTTCCCCCTTGCAGCAGCGCCTTGCGGAAGTCGACATAGGCCAGTACGCGCGCTGCAGGATCGGCCATGCCGTGATAGGGAGCGGCGGCGAAGAGGGCGCCGGTCGTCTCGCTCCAGTGTTCCGCGGCAGCGACGCCCAGTGCCGCCTTGCTGGCAAAGTGATGGAAAAACGCGCCCTTGGTCACGCCGGCGGCGCGGCAGAGTTCATCCACGCTGGTCGCGGCGAAGCCGCGGGTTCTGATGGCGACGATGGCGGCATCGAGAAGCCGGTTGTGGGCGTCGCCCGCCGGTCGTGCATTCATGGCGCTCTCCTTGCCAGTTAAATACCAACTGGTTGGTATGTAATCAAGCGCTGAATTCTCCTCTGGTTCTGGCCCGCCAGCATTGCTATTCGCCGATCAGATGCAGCGCGACCCTGCGGCTGTGCGGCCGGGTGCGGTGTTCGAACAGATAGATGCCCTGCCACGTGCCAAGCTGCAGCCGCCCGGCCGCCAGCGGCACGGAGAGGCTGGTGGCGGTCAGTGCGCCGCGAATGTGGGCGGGCATGTCGTCCGGCCCTTCCGCCGTATGGCGATAGAGCGTGGGATCGTCGGCGACCAGCCGGCTGAAGAAATCCTCCAGATCCCGCAGGACATCGGGATCGGCGTTCTCCTGGATCAGCAGCGATGCCGAGGTGTGGCGCACATGCAGGGTCAGCAGCCCGACTGTCAGTCCGGTTCCTCGCCGCCAGGCATCGACCTCGCGGGTGATGTCGAGCAGTCCCCGACCGCGCGTCCCGAATTCCAGTTCGCCCAGATGCTGTCTCACCGCGCCGCCTCTTCTGCCGTCGCCCGCTGTCCTTTCTAGGCTCCGCCGGGCTGCGCGCAACCGCCTGTCGGCGCGTGCGCCATGCACCGGCATCGGAGGGGGTGTCGGATTGCACGCAATTCGCATAGGATCGCACTTTGCCGTCCCGGGGAGTTTGGGGCGGCGTTCATACAGGCTCATTCCTGGGGAGGATCACAATGAGTAACCTGAAAGGCCGCGTCATTGCGGCTCTGGCGGCGGGCGCCTTCGTCGTCTCCACGGCGGCTACTGCCGAAACCCTGAAACTGGCGACCGGCTTCCCGCCGGGCAGCGTCGCCGCCGAATCGGCCGAACTGCTGGCCAAGAAGACCGAGGAATTCACCAACGGCGATCTGAAGATCAAGGTCTTTCCGCTGTCGCTGCTGAACCTGAAGGAAACGCCGCCGGGCCTGCGCGACGGCATCGCCGATCTGGGCTATGTCCTGCCGCCGTATTATCCGGCCGAATACGCCAACACCAATCTGGCCGCCGATCTCAACATGGTGTCCACCCTGGCCGACGACCAGTCCGGCGCACCGGCGGCCGTGGCCGGCGCCATGAGCGAATATGTCTTCTTCGAATGCCCGGACTGCCAGAAGGAATGGCGCCAGCAGAACCAGGTCTATCTGGGCACCGGCGCCAGCGGCATCTACGTGCTGCACTGCAATACCCCGGTCGTGACGCTGGAGCAGGCGCGGGGCAAGAAGTACCGCTCGGGCGGCGCGAACTTCGGCCGCTGGGCCGAGGCCGTGGGCGGCATCAAGGTCTCCATGCCGGGCAACGACATCTATTCGGCGATGGAGCAAGGCGTGCTCGATTGCGGCATGTTCTCGACCGCCGAGCTGTCGAACCTGCAGCTCTTCGACGTGACCAGCCACATTACCATGCGGGTGCCCGGCGGCCTGTTCGCGGGCGTGGCGCTGAACAACGCCAACCGCGATGCGTGGCAGGATCTGTCCGAGTCGGGCCGCCGCGCCCTGCTCGACGCTTCCGCCTATTCGACGGCCTACTTCACCTATGAGTACGTGCAGCGCGGCTATCGGAACGTGGAGAAGGGCAAGGGCATGGGCATCGAGGTCCACGAGCCTTCGCCGGAACTGCTGGAGACGAGCCGCGAGTTCGCGCGCAACGATGTCGCCACGATCGTCGAAACCTTCAAGAACGACTACGGCGTGGACAACGCCGAAGCGAAGGTCGCGAAGTTCCGCGAACTGCTGGCGAAGTGGGAAAAGCTCACTGCCGGAAAGGGCGATGATCTCGAGGCGCTGACCAAGCTCTATGCCGACGAGATTTACAGCAAGGTCGATGCCTCGACCTACGGCATGGACTGACCGTCCGTACCGATCGAAGACCCGTATGGGGGCGGCGGAGCAATCTGCCGCCCCCTTTCGATTCCGGCGACTATTCGGCCCGCCACCAGGTCGTCAGCACCGGTCCGTAGACCGGCGTTTCGCCGGGGCGGCGCAGGCCGCTGTCGACGATCATCCGCACCGCGGGCTCCCAGTAGAGGGGGATGACGTAGCGCCCGGCGCGCAGTAGCCGGTCGAGGCTGCGCGAGGCCGCGCGCAGTTCGTCGCGCGTCGCCGCCGCGGTCATCCGCGCGACCATCTCGTCCACCGCCGCGGAGCGAACGCCGGCATAGTTGCGGCTGGCGGGTTCGTCCGCCTGGGCCGAACCCCAGTAGTACCATTGCTCGGAGCCGGGACTGAGCGACTGGTACCAGTGGTTGATGATCATGTCGAATTCGAAGCCGCGCCGGCGGCGCTCGAACTGCGCGGGGTCGACGGTGCGCACGTCGGCGCTGATGCCCAGCCGCTCCAGCGAGCGCGCGAAATGCAGCGCCAGCCGTTCCTGATCCGGCTGGTAGAGCAGGATCTCGAAGGCAAATGGCCTGCCATCGGCATTCCGAAGCGCCCGGTCGGTTCCGATCCGCCAGCCGGCCTCGTCCAGCAGATCCAGCGCCCGTCTGAGGTTCTCCCGGCGGGCCGCGGCATCTGGCGTGGGCGGTGGGACGACCGCCGGCCCGAAGGTGTCGGGCGGCGCCTCGCTCCGCCAGGGTTCCAGCAGGCGGCGCTGCGCGGCGTCGGGCAGTCCGCTGGCAGCGAGGTCGCTGTTCTCGAAATAACTCTCGTTCCGCCGGTAGGCGCCGTAATAGAGGTTTTCGTTGGCCCACTCGAAGTCGAATGCCAGCGTCAGCGCTTCCCGCACCCCGGGATTGTCAAAGGGCGGCTGGCGGGTGTTGAAGACGAAGCCGCGCATGCCGGCGGGCCGCTTCATGGGCAGTTCGAGGCGGCGGAAGCGTCCGTCGCGCATGGCGGGGAAGTCGTAGCTTTCCACCCAGCGCGCCGGATCGTCCTCGTAGTGGACGTCGTAGACGCCGGCCTTCAGCGATTCGAACCGGGCCGTGCCGTCGCGGAAGAACTCGTAGATGATGCGGTCGAAATTGTAGTCGCCCCGGTTCACGTTCAGCTTGCGGCCCCAGTAGTCCTCGCGCCGGAGGTACTCGATGCGGCGGCCGGGCTCGACCCGGCCGACCTCGTAGGGGCCGCTGCCGGGGATGGGCGTCAGCGTCGTGCGGTCGAAGCCATTGGCCTCGAACCAGTGGCTGGGCAGCACCGGCATCAGCGCCATCAGCATGGGCAGCTCCCGGTTGTCGCCGCTGCGGAAATGGAAGGTGACGTCGCGGCCGTCGACCTCCACGCGGGCGACTTCCTTGTAGTAGAGGCGATGGTTCGGGCGGCCGCTGTCGCGGAGTGTCTCCCACGACCAGAGGATGTCGTGCACCTTGACCGGCTCGCCATCGGCGAAGCGCGCGCCCTGGCGCAGGCGGAAGCGGATCCACTTGCGCGCGGGATCCATCTCCACCTCCTCGGCGATCAGGCCGTAGAGGGAAAAGGGTTCGTCCTGAGAGCGCTTGGTCAGCGCCTCGAAGACCAGACGCCAGCCTTCCGCCGCCTGGCCCCTGAAGATGAAGGGGTTGAGACTGTCGAAGCTGCCCTGCTGCGCCGCCAGGGTGAGCGTACCGCCCCTGGGCGCAGCCGGATCGACATAGCCGAAATGGGGGAATCCGGGCGGATAGGCCGGCTCGCCGTGCATGGCGATGCCGTGGTGCGACTGGGCCGTGGCGGCGACGCCGGCCAGAGCGGCCGCGATGACTAGGAATCCACCTCCAGCCAGTCGTCGAAGTCGGTGCTGGTGACGCCGAGAGCCGCGTCGATCCGCACCCGGAGCTGTTCCAGGTCGGCCCGCGACATCCGGCGCGAGATCACGGAATCGTCGTTGATGGCTACCGCGATGCGATAGCCCTCCTTGCTCTCCGTGATCAGGACCGGCAGGTCGAACATGAACCGTCTCCATCCCGCCGGCGCGGCCGATCCGCTGGACCCGCGCGCCGAGGCCGTTCCATATTGCGCGCCACTTCGTTAAGAAACCGTCGATGATGGCCAACGCCTGCTCCCGCCTGTTCGTGCCTGTCGCCAGATCACACGATTCAATCTAGCTGAACCGAGGCTGCATGACCGACCCAATCGAAGCCGGCTTCGAGCCCCTGACCGATGCCGGTCCGTTCTCTTCCATGATCGGCCCCACATATCAGAGACGGGAAGCGGATGGCTCCCTCACTTTCGCCCTTTACGTGGCGCCGAAGCACCTGAACGCGCGCGGCGTGGTGCACGGCGGCATGCTGATGAGCTTCATGGACCAGTTGCTGGGGCGGACCGTGCACAACGAGATCGGCCGCAGGCCGACGGCGACCGTGCAACTGGACAACCAGTTCCTGGCCGGCGTGCGCGAAGGCGAACTGGTGATCGGCAAGGGCAATGTCGAACGGGTGACCCGCAGCCTGGTCTTCGTCACCGGCCGGCTCACCGTCGGCGAGCAGACGGCGCTGGTCTCGTCGGGTGTCTGGAAGATACTCGGAGTCTGATGCGGGTGTTTCCGCCGCCGCCGCCCGGTTAGAGTGGATTCACCACCTTGCACGGGATGGCCCATGGAAATGTCCGAGACCAGGAGGCGAAACGCGCGGCTCGTGCTGCTGACCGCGGTTTCGGACGAACGGCAGGTCGACCGCACGCTGATGGCCGCCTGGTCGGTGCGCCAGCGCCACCCGGATGCGCCGATCGCCGTGGTCACCGACTGTCCCGGGCACAGGCTCTGGCGCAGCGGGCTGTTCAACATCGTCGTCTCGGCCGCCGACCTGCCTGACGCCAACACCGCCGACTGCTGCCTGCTGGCGCTGGAGCGCGGCATCTTCGACCGGGCGCTCCATCTCGATTCGCATTGCCGGCTGCGGGCCGACGACGTCGATCCGGCGTTCGCCGCCCTGGACAAGGCGGAGATCGCGGTGGCGATGGACGCCGAGGGCCCATCCGCCGGCATCGTGATGATGCGGCGCACGAAACAGGCCGCGGCCCTGCTCAAGGGCTGGTCGGAACGGATCCGCGCCGGCATGGCCACCGGCCCCGGCCTGGACCAGGTGATCCGGCGCGCCGCCGCCAACGACATGGTCGCCGGGCTGCCCGAAGGGTGGCTGCCCCGGCCGTCCGGCGGGGAGGCCGATGTGCCGCTGGTCGAGGTGCGCCGCGGCGACGTCGCCCGGCTTTACGCTGAACTGCTCAACTTCGCGCTGCACCGGCTGCTTTCCAACGACATGAAACGGGCGGCGGCAGTCTACGCGCGGGTGGCGCTGGCGGCGCATCCGGACCTGCCCCAGCTCGGTTCCGAGCGGCTGGTGGCCCACATCTCCGCGATGTTCGGAACGAAACTGCCCCGTCTCGGCCAGCCGGAACGGGCGCAGCTCGACGCGTTGCTCCACCACGCCGCGCAGGAGGATCCGGCCGGCAATCTGCTCGGCATCGCGGCGCTGCATCTGGAGATGGGGCAGGTCAAGACGGCCATCGCGGTGCTGCGCATGATCTACCATTTGCGCTTCCGCAAGCCTGCGCCGCTGCCGGGCTGAAGCTGTATGAAATCCAGCTAATCCGGTCCGTTAGCGAAGCTCGTTTGACTTGCACCCGCAATCGGGTCAATAGCACGGCAACCGCAACCCTTCGGACATCCCTGAATGCCGCAACGACCCGGACGCCAGTTCCTCCAGGTGCCAGGACCGACCAATGTGCCGGACCGCATCCTGCGCGCCATGCACCGGCCGGCGCTGGACTTCTCCAGTCCCGACTTCATGGACATCGCCACCCAGTGCCTGGCGGAGATCAAGCCGCTGTTCGGCACCTCGGGCGAGGTCTTCTTCTACACCGCCTCGGGCCACGGCGCCTGGGAAGCGGCCTTCGTCAACCTGTTCCGGCCCGGCGACACCATCCTGATGCCGGAGACCGGGCGCTTTTCGCGCACCTGGGGGGAGATGGCGAAGACGCTCGGTCTGCACGTCGAGACCTTCGAGAGCGACTGGCGCACCGGCATCGACGCCGATCGGGTGGAAGAGGCGCTGCGCGCCGATGCCGGCCACGATATCAAGGCCGTGCTGGCTGTCCATGTGGAGACCGCCACGGGGGTGGCCTCGGACATGCCGGCGCTGCGCCGCGCCATCGACGCCGCCGGCCATCCGGCGCTGCTGGTGGTGGACGCCATCGCCTCCTTCATGACCACGCCGCTGCCCATGGACGAATGGGGCATCGACGTCATCATCGCCGCTTGCCAGAAGGGCCTGATGATGCCGCCGGGGCTGTCCTTCAACGCGGTCAGCGACCGCGCCTACGCCGTCTCCCGGGAGGGGGGGACGCTGCGCGACTACTGGTCGTGGAAGGCGCGCCTGGACATGGAGCAGTACCGGCGTTTCGCTGGCACTGCGCCGGAGCACCTGTTCTTCGGCCTGCTGGAAGCGATCGCGATGATCAACGAGTGGGGGACCGACGCCGTCTTCGCCCGCCATCGCCGCCTGGCGGAGGCCGTCCGGCGTTGCGCCGCCTGCTGGACCCGGGGCGGCGCGCTGGAGTTCAACGCGCTGAGGCCGGCGGAGCGCGCGGATTCGCTCACCGTGATGCGCTGCGCCGATGGTGCGGATGCGGACATGATACGCTTCACCGCGCGCGAATGTTTCGACGTCGCCATCGGCGGCGGACTTGGACTGCTGGCGGGGAAGGTCGTCCGCATCGGCCACATGGGCGATCTCAACGACCCGATGATCCTGGGCGCGCTGGCGGGCGTGGAGGCCACGCTGCGGCGGCTGGAGATACCGCACGAGAGCGGCCTGACCGAGGCCGTGCAGTTCCTGTCGGAAACGGCGGCCGATCCCGACCGCCGCCCCGATGGCCGCCGGTGGCTCGATCCCGCCTCAGATTAGCGCCAGCTTCCGCTCGCGGTGGAAGACGTAGAGCCCGGAGCCGACGATCACCGCGATCCCGGCCCAGGTCACCGCGTCCGGGAAGTCGCCGAAGATCACCAGTCCCAGCGCCGTCGCGCTGATGATTTCCAGATACTGGAACGGCGCCAGGATGCCGGCGTCGGCGCGGCGGAAGGCGTGCACGACCAGGATATGGCCGCCCGTGGCGACGCAGCCCAGCAGCGCCAGCCAGGCGACTTCGGCCCAGTCCGGCGCCACGGGAACGAAGACCGCCGGCATGAAGCCGCTGAACGCGCCGAACAGAAGCGCCGCGCCTGCCGTCGCCGCGCCGGAGAAGCCGGCCGTCAGCTGCATGGTCACGGGGTCGCCGCTGCGGGCCAGCTTGCGGGTCAGCACCAGATAGAACGCGAAACAGCCGGCTGCGCCGACGGGCAGCAGGGCGGGCCAGCCGACCGCCTCGAAGCTGGGGCGGATGATCAGCAGCGCGCCGCCGAAGCCGACCGCCACGGCGGTCAGCCGCCGCCAGCCGACCTTCTCGCTCAGTAACACCGCCGACAGCAAGGTCAGCAGCAGCGGCTCGACGAAGAAGATGGCGATGGCGTCGGCAATGGGCAGCGACTGCAGCGCCGTGAAGAACAGGATCGTCGCGCCGGCGATCAGCACGCCGCGGGCGGCATGCGCCGGCCATACCGGCAGGGCGCGAAGCAGATCGGCGCGGCTGGCCAGCGGCAGCAGGATCAGTGACTGCATCACGAAGCGCGCCAGGGCGATCTCCGCCGCCGGCAGCCGCTCGCCGGTGTGTTTCGCGATGGCGTCGATGCAGGGCAGCGTCAGCATCGCCAGCGCCATCAGCAGCATGCCGGTCTCGGTGTCGGAACGGCGCGGCCGCGGCGCCTTCATGACCGGTGCGCGGCGATCGCCTCGGCGCACTCCCCGATCAGCGCCGGCCCGCGATAGATCAGACCGGTATAGACCTGCACCGCCGAGGCGCCGGCTTCCAGCTTGGCCACGGCGTCGTCGCCGGAGAGAATGCCGCCGACGCCGATCAGGGGCACGCGGCCTTCCAGGCGTTCGTGGAAGGCGCGCAGCACCGCCGTCGACAGGGGCATCAGCGGCGCGCCGCTCAGCCCGCCGGCCTCTCCGGCGTTGGCGCCGCGCAGGCCCTCCGGCCGCGCCACAGTGGTGTTGGAGATCACCAGGGCGGCGACGCCCAGATCGTCGATCACCTCGGCGATATCGTCCATGTCCCCGGCCGTCAGGTCGGGGGCGAGCTTGAGGAAGAGAGGCGTTGCACGGCCGCCCGACTGCGCCCGGTGCAGCCGGTCGAAGATACCGGTCAGAGCCGCCTTGCCCTGCAGCGCGCGCAACCCCGGCGTATTGGGCGAGGACACGTTGACCGTCGCGAAATCCGCCAGCCCTCCCAGCACTGTCAGGCACTCGGCATAGTCGCCGATGCGGTCCTCGCTCTCCTTGTTGGCGCCCAGGTTGACGCCGACCACGCCGACCGCGCGGCGTTTCTCGAGATTGCGCGCGACCGCCTCCGCGCCGGCGGAGTTGAGGCCATAGCGGTTGATGACGGCGCGGTCTTCGGCAAGGCGGAAAACGCGCGGACGCTTGTTTCCGGGTTGGGGCCGGGGGGTCACGCCGCCGACCTCGATGAAGCCGAAGCCCATCCGGAGCAGTCCGTCCACGGCCTCGGCATCCTTGTCGAATCCGGCCGCAAGCCCGACCGGGTTGGCCAGCGTCAGGCCGCCGATCCGCACCGGCGGGCCGGGCGCCCGCACCCGGCCGGCGAGGCCGAGGCGTATGGCGCCGAGGGTCAGGCGGTGGGCCCGCTCCGCGTCCAGGGCGAAAAGCAGCGGTCTGACGATCGGGTAGGGAAACATCGCCGGAGACTAGTTCAATCGCGCCCGCTCGGAAATCCGTATCGCGGTCAGGTGACCCGGAGCGCCTCATGCTGAAATGCAACAATCGCGATCGAATCCGCCCGCGTGCGGGCCGTGCCCCCTTGTTTGACGTTTGTTCAGGTCGACAGAGGCGGGCAGCGTTCGGACCATTTCCCCTATGCTGACCCATGAAGGCATCTGGACAGCCATCGACCGGCTGGCCGCAAAACACGGCCTTTCGCCGTCCGCGCTGGCGCGGCGGTCCGGTCTCGACCCGACCGCCTTCAACAAGTCCAAGCGTTGCGCCCGCAGCGGCAAGGCGCGCTGGCCGTCGACCGAGAGCATCGCCAAGATCCTGACGGCCACGGAAACCCGTATGTGCGACTTCGTGGCGATGATGCACTCCGAAGCCATCATGCCCTCCAGGCTGCACAGCGTGCCCACCGGCATGGTCAACGCCCGCCATTTCGACGAACTCGGCCGGCCCGATGGCGACGACTGGGAGCAGGTGGACTTTCCTTGCGGCGGCGATCCGGCGGCCTTCGCCCTGGAAGTCACCGACGACAGCCTGGCGCCCGCCTTCCGCAATGGCGAGTTCATCATCGTCTGCCCGTCCGCCGAATGCCGACGCGGCGACAGGGTGGCGATCTGCACCGACGACGGCGAGGTTCTGGTGATGGAATTGGTGCGCCGGACGGCCCGGCGGGTCTCGCTCCGCAGTCTGAACGGCGCCGGAACGGAACGGACTGTCGACCGCAAGAATCTCAGATGGCTTTACCGCGTCGCATGGAGCCAATATTAGCAGGGCCGGATCGGCGAGCGGCGGGAGGCGGCCATGAAACAGATTTTCTATTACGACGGCGCGTGGCTGGATGAGTCCCCGAAGCTCACCGGGCCGATGGATCACGCCTTCTGGATGTCCAGCATGGTCTTCGACGGCGCGCGCGCCTTCCACGGCCTGGCGCCGGATCTGAGGCCCCATTGCGAGCGGCTGATCAGGTCCGCGCGCTCGATGCTGCTGGCGCCGCCGATCGGGCTGGACGAAGTCGACGGTCTGTGCCGGGAGGCGATCCGCAAACTGCCGAAGGACGGCGAATATTACGTCCGGCCCATGTTCTTCGCCCGGGAGGGCTTCGTCTCGCCGATCCCGGAATCGACCGAGTTCGCCCTGGCGGTGTACGAATCGCCGCTGCCGGGCGGGGACGGCTTCGCCGCCTGCCTGTCCAGCCGACGCCGGCCGGCGCGGGACATGGCGCCGACCGACGCCAAGGCCGGCTGCCTCTACCCCAATTCGCAACGGGCGCTCAAGGAAGCCGCCGATCGGGGTTTCGACAACGCCGTCATCCGCGATCCGTCAGGCAATATCGCGGAGCTTGCGACCGCGAACCTGTGGATCGTCCGCGACGGCGTCGCCATGACGCCGGTCTGGAACGGCACCTTCCTGAACGGGATCACACGCCAGCGCATCATCCGCCTGCTCGGGGAGGCCGGCTTCGAGGTGCTGGAAACCACCCTCACCCATGAGGACCTGATGGCCGCCGACGAAATATTCTCGACCGGCAACTACGGCAAGGTGACGCCCATGGTGCGCTACGAGGACCGGGAGCTGCAGCCCGGCCCGGTGGCGCGCCGCGCCCGGGAGGCCTATTTCGACTGGGCCGCGACCGAACGCGTGATTTGAGTGTCCGCGCCGGCGCCGTCGGCTTCCGGATCGGACGCGCCCGCCGCGGCGCCGGGGCGGCGCCAGCGCCAGGCGGGCAGGTGGATGACAGCTGTCGTGCCGCGGCCCTCGACGCTGTCCACGCGCAGCTGACCCCCGTGCAGTTCGACGAAGACGCGCGACAGCGACAGGCCGAGCCCCGTGCCCCGTCTGTCGTTGTTGCCGGCGCCCTGGTGAAACGGTTCGAAGACGCGCTTCAGGTCGTCGCGCGCGATGCCCACGCCCGTGTCGCGGACCGCTACGAACAGCACGTCGGCGGCGTCGACTCCCGCCTGAATGGTGACCGAGCCGCCCGGCGGGGTGAACTTGATCGCATTCGACAGCAGATTGATGATCACCTGTTTCACGATCTGACCGTCCGCGAGATATGGCGGCAGGGTGATGTCGCGGACATGGCCCAGCTTGATCTTCTTGTTCTCCGCCATCTGCCGCAGCAGGCTGATGCACTCCTCGATCACGCCGGCGACGTCGATTTCGCTTTCCTGCAATTCGAACTTGCCCGCCTCGGCCTTGGCCAGGTCCAGCAGGTGGTTGATCGTCTCCAGCAGGTGTTCGCCCCCGACACGGATGTCCCGGGCGTATTCGCTGTACTTGTCCAGGCGGTCCGGGCCGAAGATCTGCTTCTCGATCGCTTCGGAGAAACCCATGATGGCCGTCAGCGGGGTCCGCAGTTCGTGGGTCATGCCCGCGAAGAAGCGGCTGCGGCCCAGGGCCTCGTTCTCGGCGGCGTCGCGGGCCGCGACCAGATCGGCCTTCTGCGCTTCGATGTCGTGGAACAGCCGGTCGCGCTCCTGCTGACGGCCCTGGTCATTGTTCTGCGCATCGATGATCAGACGGTTATAGGCGTCGGAGAGACTGGCCAGCAGTTCGCGCTCGCGCTCGGCCGTGCGCAGCCGCGCCGCCAGCTCCGGAAACTCGGCCTCGTCCGCCTCGCCCTTCCGCAGCCGCGCCAGGGCCGGCCGGACGGTCAGCAGCCAGGCGATCGCGGCCGCCCCCACGCCCCACAGAACCGCTGCTGCCGCCAGCGCCGCCATTCTCGCCGTTCCGCCGCCGCCGGCGTTCCAGGCCAGCAGCGCCACGACGCCCGGCCCAGCCGCCAGCAGGACCGCCGCCAGCGCAAGGAAGCGCACGACGATCGGCGCGCGTGCAGCAGGGCCGGTCATCTGGGAAGGGTCTTCTGCATGGGATGGCTGCTGGTTCCGGAAATAGCGCCGCTTGCCGGCTTCTCGATTGGTTGAACGTGGGTTCAGCGGGGCCGCGGCGCCTCGCCCGGACACGCAGCCGGGCCGCCGCGTCCCGCCCGACAGGGTGGGGCAAAGCCGGGCCGGTTGCGCGCGCGTGCGCGGCGGGGAAGGGGCGCGATGGATGGATCCGACAGCCCGGCGGAACCGTCGCGGCGGGAAAGGGTCCCGCGCCGCGGCTCATGGTCGAGACGTAGCTGTCGCCAGACATCCGCCAGCGCCCTGGGCGGATGCGAAAGAACGTTCTCGGCCGGCATGCCTGGAACGCCTCCCTGCCCGATGCCTTGTCTGCAGTCAGGGAGTGCCTTCTGCACCTGCTGCAGCTTTCCCTTGTGCCTGCACGGATTTCTTGCACGGTGCAGTTGATTTTTATCAATCGAGTATAGTCAAGGCCGGCACTTTACGGAAACGGAATCCGGAAACTGTTGAGAATCTTTTTCAGGCCGCCAGCTCGCCGATGAGCGGCGCGAAGCGGTCCAGAACCGCCTCCACCTTCTCCGGGCGGGAGGTCGGCACGCCGATCACCGACCGGCCGATGCCGAGATCGCGATAGCGCTTCAGCAGATCCTCGTCGACGCCGACCTGGGCGAAGATCGACAGCTCGATATCGTCGGGGTTGCGGCCCGCCGCCTCGGCCCGCTGGCGCAGGTCGTCGACGGCCGCCGGCATGTCCTCCAGCAGCACGTTGATCGGCATCCAGCCGTCGCAGTAGTTGACCACCCGCTGTCGGCCCTGGCCGGTGGCGGAGCCGAGGATGATCGGCGGATGCGGCTGCTGCACCGGCTTCGGATAGGACCAGGTCTCCTCGAACCTAACGAACTCGCCGTCATAGGAGGCCTTCTCCTGGGTCCAGAGCGCCTTGATCGCCTCGATCTTCTCCCTGAGCACCTTCCAGCGCCGGTCGAAGGGCACGCCGTGCTGCTCCATCTCCTCGGCGTTCCAGCCGCCGCCGATGCCGAACAGCACCCGGCCGCCGGAAATGACGTCCAGTGTCGCGATCTCCTTGGCCAGCACGATCGGGTCGTGCTGGATCACCAGCGAGATGCCGGTGCCGAGTTTCAGGTTCTTCGTCACCGCGGCCGCCGCGCCCAGCGACACCCAGGGATTCATCATGTGGTAGTAGGGCTTCGGCAGGTCGCCGCCGCCCGGAAAGGGCGAACGCCGCGATGTCGGGATGTTGGTGTGCTCGGGCAGCCAGATCGATTCGTAGCCCCGCTCCTCCAGCATCACCGCCAGCCTGTCGGGCCGGATGGAATATTCCGTGTTGTAGCAGAACACACCGAGTTTCATGGTCCGCGCCTCCCCACGCATCAGATGAACGCCTATCGGATCACGCGAAGTCTTTGCGCGCAAGTCCGCCCCGGGTCATGGCGGGCCTCGCTCGCCCTCACTCCGTGGGGCGCTGCTCGAAGCCCTGTGGTTCGGGATCGGGGACGTCCAGCGGCCGCGCGTTGACGTGCTCGACCTTCGCCGCCGGCGGGCCGGCGCGGCAGCGGCGCAGCAGTTCGTTGACCGCAGGACCATCGCCGACGAACAGCGCCTCCACCGTGCCGTCGCTGCGGTTGCGGACCCAGCCGCGGACGCCCAGCTTTGCCGCGTTCTCCGTGACGAAGCCGCGGAACCAGACGCCCTGTACCCGCCCGGAGATGCGCGCCAGCACCGCCGCTGTCCTGCCTTCCGCCATGGTCATGTCTCCCCGAACCGGCGAAACCTCCGGCCAAGCCTAGCACGGCGATGACCCCGGAGGTAATTGCGCCGCCCGGAGGATGGCCCGAAGCTGTCCGCCGATCCGGAAGGGGAGAGCCGCCGCATCATGAGCCAGGCCGAAACGACCGCCGCCGCCGCGTCCGGGCCGCCTGAAGCGGTCAGCCCGCGCACGCGCCTGCTGCTGGAGGGGCCGGTGACGCCGACGCTGCTCAGGCTCGCCTTTCCGAATTTCGGCGAGGCCGCGGCGCGGGTCGCCTTCATTTCCTTCGACGCCGTCTTCATCGGCTGGATCGGCACAGACGCGCTGGCCGGCGTCTCGCTGGTCTTCCCGATCTTCCTGCTGATGCAGACCATGTCGGCGAGCGGCCTGGGGGCCGGGACCGCCGCCTCGATCGGCGCGGCGTTGGGGGCGGGGCGGACGCGGGAAGCCGCCGGCATCGCCGCCCATGCGGTGATGCTGGCGCTCATCGTGGCGGCCGGGGCGGGCGCCATCATGATCGGCCTGGGGCCGGAGATCTTCCGGGCGCTGGGGGCGGAAGGCGCAGCGCTGGAGGCGGCGGTGACATACTCGGCCATCGTCTTCGGCGGCATCGCCCTGGTCTGGCTGATGAACCTGACCGCCAACGCCGTGCGCGGCATGGGCATCATGACGGTGCCCGCCGGCGCCATCGTGGCCGGCGAGGCGGTCCACCTGATGCTCTCGCCGGTGCTGATCCTGGGTCTCGGCCCGTTCGAGCCGATGGGGGTCGTCGGCGCGGCCATCGCGCTGCTCGCCACCTATGGCGTCGGCGCCCTGATCCTGCTGGTCTACCTGTTCTCGGGCCGGGGCCTGTTCCGCCTGACCGCCGCCGATTTCCGGCCCGCCCGGCGGCATTTCGGCGCGATCCTGAAGATCGGCGTGCTGGCCTCGCTGAACACCATCCAGCTGCAGGCGACGTTCCTGGGACTGACCTCGCTGTTCGCCCTCTTCGGGCCGGCGGCGCTGGCCGGCTTCGGCGCGGCGAACCGGCTGGAGCTGCTGCAGATCCCGATCACCTTCGGCGTCGGCAGCGCGGTGATCGCCATGATCGCCACCAATGCCGGGGCGGGGCTGCAGGACCGTGTGCGCGCCATCGCCTGGGCGGGCTGCGGGATATCGGCGCTGATCGGGCTGGTGTTCGCAGGCGTCGCCATTCTCCTGCCCGAAGGCTGGATGCGGCTGTTCAGCGACGAACCGGCGGTCGTCGCCGCCGGCGCGGCCTATCTGCGCGCCATGGGCCCGACGCTGCCGGTGATGGGCTTCGCCTTCGGGCTGTTCTTCGCCCTGCTGGGGGTGGGGAGCGCCATCTGGCCGTTCCTGGCGGGCGCCCTGCGGCTGGCTCTGGCGCTCGGCGTGGGGGCGCTGGTGGCGCAGCGCGCGGGCGGCGGGATCGACGAGCTGTCGCTCGCGGCCGCCGGCGCGGGCCTCGCCTTCGCCGCCGCGATGGTGCTGTCCGGCCGCCGCCTGCTCTGGTCCCGGGCGGCGTCCGCGCCCGCCTGAGCTATTCCAGTTCGAGAATGATGTCGTCGACCGCCAGGCTGTCGCCGGGCCTGGCGTTGACGGCCTTGACCACGCCGTCGGTCTCGGCGCGGAGGACGTTCTCCATCTTCATCGCCTCGATGACGGCCAGGGGCTGGCCGGTCTTGACCTCGTCGCCGACCTCGACGTGCATCTGCATCAGCGCGCCGGGCATCGGGCAGACGAGGAACTTCGACATGTCCACGGCTTCCTTGACCGGCATCAGCGCCGCCATCTCCGCGCCCGTGGGCGTGCGGATGATGAACTCCCGCGTCGCGCCGTCGAAGGTCAGCAGATAGCCTTCCAGCGTCCGGGTGATCATCGCCTGCATGCGCCGGGAACCGACATTGCCGACGAACTGCGCCTGGCCGGGGCGGTAGCGGCTTTCGACGATCATGTGGTCGTTGTCGACGGTGACGTCGGTGGCGTAGTCGCCGACCGTGGTGCGCACGGTGAAGTTCTGTTCGCCGCACTGCACCCGCCAGTCCTGACCGATCCTGGCGACGAAATGGGGCACCTGACCGGAGATCGAGGTGCCGCGCGCCAGATCGCGCAGGTGCGCGACGACGGCCACGGCGACGAGCTGCCGCTCGGTCTCCTGTTTCAGGGGCGCGCCGACGAAACCTTCCGGATATTCCTCGGCGATGAAGTTGGTCGACAGCCGTCCCTCGCGGAAGCGCTCGTGATTGCAGACGGCGTTGACGAAGTTGATGTTGTGGCTGATGCCCTCGATCCGGAAACCGTTCAGGGCGTCGATCATGTTGTCGATCGCCTCGGCCCGGGTCGCGCCATAGGTGCACAGCTTGGCGATCATCGGGTCGTAGAACATGGTGATCTCGGAGCCCTCGACCACGCCGGTGTCGACGCGGACGATGCGGTTCTCCTTCGGCGGCTGGTAGCGGGTCAGCCGCCCGATCGATGGCAGGAACCCGCGATAGGGATCCTCGGCGTAGATGCGGCTCTCGATGGCCCAGCCATTCAGGCGGATGTCGTCCTGGGTGAGCTGCAGCTTTTCGCCGGCGGCGACGCGGATCATCTGCTCGACCAGGTCGATGCCGGTGACCAGCTCGGTGACCGGATGCTCGACCTGAAGCCGGGTGTTCATCTCCAGGAAGTAGAAATTGCGTTCCTTGTCGACAATGAACTCGACCGTGCCCGCGCTGCGATAGTCGACGGCCTCCGCCAGGGCCACGGCCTGCTCGCCCATGGCCCGGCGGGTCGCTTCGTCCAGGAAGGGGCTCGGCGCCTCTTCGATGACCTTCTGGTGGCGGCGCTGGATCGAGCATTCGCGCTCGCCGACATAGAGCGTCGTGCCCTGGCCGTCGGCCAGCACCTGGATCTCGATATGGCGCGGCTCCTCGATGAACTTCTCGATGAAGACGCGGTCGTCGCCGAAGCTGGAGGCGGCTTCGGACTTCGCCGACTTGAAGCCGTCGCGCACCTCCTCCTCGCTCCAGGCGACGCGCATGCCCTTGCCGCCGCCGCCGGCGGAGGCCTTGATCATCACCGGCAGGCCGATGTCGGCGGCGATCCTCACCGCTTCCTCCGGGTCGTCGATGATGTCGGCGTGGCCGGGTACGGTGCTGACGCCGGCCTGCATGGCCAGCTTCTTCGATTCGATCTTGTCGCCCATCGCCGCGATGGCCTTCTGGCCCGGGCCGATGAAGGCGATGCCGGCCTTCTCGAGGGCGGCGTAGAACTTCTGGTTCTCCGACAGGAAGCCATAGCCGGGATGGACCGCCTCGGCGCCGGTCTCCTTGCACGCCTGGATGATCCGGTCGATGACCAGGTAGCTCTCCGAGGCCGCGGCGCCACCGATGTGGACGGCCTCGTCAGCCAGGCGCATGTGCAGCGCGCCGTCATCGGCGTCGGAGTAGACGGCGACCGTCTGGATGCCCATGGCCCGGGCGGTCTTCATGACGCGGCAGGCGATCTCGCCGCGATTGGCAATCAGAATCTTCTTGAACATCTTGTCCGCTGGTTCCCCCAAACTCTGCCGTTCCTTCTAGCGCCTCGATACAGGGCCGACAACGGCGGAAAGACCGCCGGGTGGGTGACAAGCGCGCGCGCCTCGGTTCTAATCGCCGGCACTTGGGGAGAGAGACATGAACAACGCAATACCGAACGAGGCTGCGGCCCCGGCCTTTGACCTGTCCGAGGAGCAGCGCACGCTGCTCGACACCGCGGACCGCTACGCGCGCGAGCAGATTTACCCGCTCGCCGCGCGCATGGACAACGAGGAATGGTGGCCGGACGCCGAGTTCCGGGCGCTGGGCGAGGTCGGATTCCTGGGCGTCACGGCGCCGCCGGAACTGGGCGGCGCCGGCCTCGACGTCTTCGGCTCCGGGCTGCTTCTGCAGGCGATCAGCCGCTGGAACCCGGCCTTCGGCCTGGCCTGGGTGGCGCATGACAACCTGTGCATGAACAACATCCTGCGCAACGGCAATGAGGACATCCGCAAACGCTACGTGCCGGGCCTGGCCGACGGTTCGCTGATCGGCGCGCTGGGCCTGACCGAGCCGGGCGCCGGGTCCGATGCGCTGGGCTCGATGCGGACGACGGCGCGCCGCGACGGCGACGACTACATCCTCAACGGCTCCAAGCTCTACATCACCAACGGCCCCGTCGCCGATATCCTGCTGGTCTATGCGAAGACCAACCCGGAGGCCGGCGCGAAGGGCATTTCCGCCTTCGTCATCGAGAAGGACATGCCGGGCTTCAAGGTCGCCCAGAAGCTGATCAAGATGGGCTTCCGCGGCAGCCAGACCGGCGAACTGGTGTTCGAAGACTGCCGTGTGCCGGCGGCCAACATGGTGGGCGAGGAGAACAAGGGCCACGTCGTCGTCATGTCCGGACTGGACCTGGAGCGGGCGATGATCTCGCCCATCTGCCTCGGCATCTGCGAGCGGGCCTACGAACTCACGGTCGATTACGCCAGGGAACGCAAGCAGTTCGGCCAGCCCATCTCCAGCTTCCAGATGGTGCAGAGCCACATCGCCGACATGTACGTGATGCTCGAGGCGGTGCGCCTGTTCACCTACAAGGGGCTGGCCGCGGTCAATGACCTGGCCGAGGGCGAAGGCGGGCGCGGCGACGTGCACAAGATCACTGCCGCGTCGGTCATGTACACGGCCAACACCATGAACCGCCTGCTGGACCTCGCGGTCCAGGTCCACGGCGGGACGGGCTACATCTGGGAATCGGAGATCAACCGCCTCTTCCGCCACACCAAGCTGCTGGAGATCGGCGCGGGCACCACCGAGGTGCGCAAGATGATCATCGCCGGCGAAATCTTCCGCTAGTCTGTTCCGGGGCCCTGGCCGGTCCGCTTCGTACCGCCGCGCGCAGGCGCAGGCGCGGGCGCGGCGCGCTTGACCGGCGGTCCGTTAAATCGTTAGTGGCAACGCTCACGAGGTCAGGGCCGGGGGACGGGTGTGCCGGATACATACAGGATCTTCATCCGCGATCTGGTGCTGGCCATGGAAATCGGCGTCCATGCGCATGAACGCGGTCACGCCCAGCGCGTGCGCATCAACCTGGAGGCCGAGACCGTCCGCGACGAGGACGACGAGGGGATCAGTGGCGTCGTCTCCTACGAGGATCTGCTGAACGGCATCAAGGACATTGCCGGTTCCGGCCATATCGATCTCGTCGAGATCCTGGGCGACCGGGTGCTGGACATGACCCTGGCCCATCCCCGCGTCGTCAGCGCCCGGGTCACGATCGAGAAGCTGGACGTCTTCGGCGACGTCGAGAGCGTCGGTGCGGAGATGAGCCGCACGCGCGCGCGCTGAGGCCGGATCCCGTGCTCGAAGGGATCGGACTGGCGGCGATGCGGGGCGATCGCCTGATCTTCGCCGACATCGGCTTTGCCGTCGCCGCCGGCGGCATGCTGACCCTGACCGGCCGCAACGGGGCCGGCAAGTCGACCCTGATGCGGATGATCGCCGGTCTGGCGCGGCCGTTCGCCGGGGAGGTGCGCTGGCGCGGCGAGCCGATCGCCGCGGATCCGGACGCATTCCGTGCGGAACTTCTCTATGCGGGCCACAAGGACGGCATGAAGCCCGCGCTGACCGCGGCGGAAAATCTGGCCCTTGCGGCGCGCCTGAAGGGCGGCGGCGCGGCTGACCCGCAGGAGGCGCTGGCGCGTTTCGGCATCGAGGGACTGGCCGATCTGCCCGTAGGCTACATGTCGGCGGGCCAGCGCCGGCGCGTGGCGCTGAGCCGGCTGCTGATCGAGCCGGCGGCGCTCTGGCTGCTGGACGAACCCGTGACCGCGCTGGACCGGGACGCGGTCGCGGCCCTGGGCGGGGTGATGGCGGACCACCTTTCCGCCGGCGGACTGATCGTCGCCGCGACCCACACCCCGCTGCCCGGCGTCGAAGGCGAGCAATTCGAGATCACGCCGCCTGAGAACATCGACGACTGGTACGCGGAGGCGGAGGACTGATCATGCTTGCCGCCTTTCTCGCCGTCGTGCGCCGGGACCTGCTGCTGGCGCGCCGCCAGGGCGGGGCGAGCCTGCTGGTCATCGCCTTCTTCGTCATGGTGATCATGTTGTTCCCGCTCGGGATCGGGCCGGAGCCGGAAATGCTCTCGCGCATCGCCTCGGGCGTGATCTGGGTCGCGGCGCTGCTGTCGGTGCTGCTTTCCCTCGACCGGCTGTTCCAGGCGGACCTGGAGGACGGCAGCCTTGACCACCTCGCGCTGCTGCCGGTGCCGCTGCCGGTGATCGTCGCCGCCAAGATCGCCGCGCACTGGCTGACCACGGGATTGCCGTTGATCCTGGCGACCCCGGTGCTGGCGCTGCTGATGCAGTTGCCCTTCGAGGGCTTCGCCACGCTGGTCGCGGCCATGGCGCTGGGCACGCCGACGCTCAGCCTGATCGGCGCCATCGGAGCGGCGCTGACGGTCGGCGTCCGCCGCGGCGGCGTGCTGCTCACCCTTATCGTCACGCCGCTCTACATCCCCGTGCTGATCTTCGGCGTCGGTGCGGTGGAGGCCGCGCTGCAGGACTTCGATCCCGCCGCGAACCTGTTCTTCCTCGCCGCGATCCTGCTTGGCGCGATTGTGATGGCGCCGATGGCCGCAGCATGGGCGCTAAGGCTTGCGCTCGATTGATTTTTCAGGTGAATCCTGTGCAGCGGGGCTGAGACGGGGATCACTTTCCGGCGGGTCGGTCCGTCCTATCTAGGGAGCCAGATGCACAAGCTCGCAAATCCCACGCGTTTTCTCAGGCTGACCTCGGCGATCTTGCCTTTCGCGGCGGCGGTGGCCGTCGCCTGCATCGGCGCGGGGCTGATCTGGGGCCTGTTCTTCGCGCCGCCCGACTACCAGCAGGGCGATACGGTGCGCATCATGTTCATTCACGTGCCGGCGGCGATGATGGCGATGGGCGTCTATGTCGGCATGGCTGTATCCAGCGCCGTGGCGCTGATCTGGCGTCACGCGGTCGCCGACATGATCGCCAAGGCCTCGGCGCCGGTGGGCGCCGCCTTCTGCTTCCTGTGCCTGCTCACCGGTTCGCTCTGGGGCAAGCCGATGTGGGGCACCTGGTGGGTCTGGGACGCGCGCCTGACCTCGGTCCTGATCCTGTTCTTCATCTACATCGGCTACATGGCGCTCTGGCAGGCCTTCGAGGAGGAAGCCAAGGCGGCGGTCGCGGCGGCGATCCTCGCCATCGTCGGGGTGGTCATGATTCCGATCATCAAGTTCTCGGTGGAATGGTGGAACACGCTGCACCAGGGCGCCACGCTGATCACCGTGGATGGTCCGCGGGTCGACAATTCCATGCTTTGGCCACTATTGCTGATGATAGTGGGTTTCCTGGCGTATTATGTGGTGGTCCTGATCTACCGGGTGCGCGGTGAAATCCACGGCCGGCGCAGCCGGATGATGCGCATGGCCCAGGCCGCGCGCCATCAGGCGATGCAGCCGGCGGAATGAGGGGAAAGATGTTCACGGCGAGCGGAGACAGGGCCCGATGAGCGAGTTTCTCGCGATGGGCGGCTATGCGGCCTATGTCTGGCCGACCTATGGCGCCACGGCGCTGGTGATGGTCGTGCTGCTGGTCGTCAGCGTGCGCGGCGCGAAGCGCGCCGAGCGCGAGGCGCGGGCGCTGGAGGCGTTGAGCCCCCGGCGGCGGAGAAAGGCGGAGAAGCGTTGAGCAGGAAAATCAGCAGGAAACGGCAGCGGCTGGCGCTGGTTCTGATCGGCTTGCTGTTCGTGGGGGGCGCGGTCGGGTTCTCCCTGATGGCGCTGAACGAGGAGCTGGATGTCTTCCGCAGCCCGACCCAGCTGGTCGAGAACGGCTTTCCCGAGGGCAAGCGGTTCCGCGTCGGCGGTCTGGTCGAGGACGGCTCGATCGAGAAGGAAGGCATCATCACCCGCTTCCGGGTGACGGACGGGGTCAACGCCATCGAGGTCTCCTACAACAAGATCCTGCCCGACCTGTTCCGGCATTGTCAGGGCGTCATCGCCCTTGGCGAGCTTGACGGCGGCGGCCGCTTCGTCGCCCATGAGGTGCTGGCCAAGCACGACGAGAACTACATGCCGCCCGAGATCGCCGCGACGATGCAGGGCCCGGGCAATTGCGAGGGCAAGATGCAGATGAGCAGCGCGAAGGCCGTGAACTGATGGCCCCCGAACTCGGACAATACGCGCTGGTGCTGGCGATCATCGTCGCCACCGTGCAGGCCATCGTGCCGCAGATCGGCGCGGCGCGGCGCGACGCCGGCTGGATGGCCATCGCGACGCCGGCGGCGCAGGCGCAGTTCCTGCTGGTGCTGTTCGCCTTCGGCTGTCTGACGGTGAGTTTCGTGACCTCCGACTTCTCGGTCGCGAACGTCGTCGCCAACAGCCATTCACTGAAGCCGATGATTTACAAGATCAGCGGCGTCTGGGGGAATCACGAAGGCTCGCTGCTGCTCTGGATCCTGATCCTGACGCTATTCGGCGCCGCCGTGGCGCGATTCGGCGATAACCTGCCGCCGACGCTGAAGGCGCGGGTGCTGTCGGTGCAGGCGATGATCGGCGTCGGCTTCCTCGCCTTCATCCTGTTCACGTCAAACCCCTTCGAGCGGATCGACCCGGCGCCCTTCGAGGGGCAGGGGCTTAACCCGCTGCTGCAGGATCCGGCGCTGGCCATCCATCCGCCCTTCCTCTACCTCGGCTATGTCGGCCTGTCGGTTTCCTTCTCCTTCGCCGTGGCGGCGCTGATCGAGGGCCGCGTCGACCCGGCCTGGGCGCGCTGGGTCAGACCCTGGACGCTGGCGGCCTGGATGTTCCTGACCTGCGGCATCTCGCTGGGCAGCTACTGGGCCTATTACGAACTTGGCTGGGGCGGCTGGTGGTTCTGGGACCCGGTGGAGAACGCCTCCTTCATGCCCTGGCTGGCGGCGACCGCGCTGCTGCACTCCTCGATCGTGGTGGAGAAGCGCGACGCGCTGAAAAGCTGGACGGTATTGCTGGCGATCCTCGCCTTCTCGCTTTCGCTGCTGGGCACGTTCCTGGTTCGCTCGGGCGTGCTGAATTCGGTCCACGCCTTCGCCACCGATCCGGCGCGCGGCGTCTTCATCCTCGCCTTCCTTGGGGCTGTCGTGGGCGGTTCGCTGGTGCTCTATGCGCTGCGCGCGCCGCTGCTGAAGGGCGGCGGGGTATTCCAGCCGGTCAGCCGCGAAGGCACGCTGGTGCTGAACAACCTGCTGCTCACCACCGCCTGTCTCACGGTCCTGCTCGGCACGCTCTATCCGTTGTTCCTCGACGCCGTCACCGGTGAGAAGGTCTCGGTCGGTCCGCCCTATTTCAACGCGACCTTCGTGCCGCTGATGACGCCGCTGGTGGCGGCGCTGGCCATCGGGCCGATGATGGCCTGGAAGCGGGGCGACCTGATCGGCATCCTCAAACGCCTGCGGTTCGTCGCCATGGCCGCATTCGTCGCCGCGGTGGCGACCCTGTGGGCGGCTTTCGACATATCGCTTCTCGCGGTGCTGGGCATGGTCCTGGTCGTCTGGCTCGGCTTCGGCGTGCTCTGGGAATTGGGCGAGCGGGTGAAGCTGTTCCGGGTTTCCCCCCGCGAGAGCTGGCGGCGCGCGCGCGGCCTGCCCCGGGCCAGCTTCGGCATGAGCCTGGCGCATCTGGGCGTTGCGCTGATGGTGCTCGGCATCACCGCCTCGGAGACCTGGCAGGAGGAAATCCAGACCATCATGCGGCCGGGCGACACGCAGACCGTGGGTGACTACGATCTGACCTTCGTCGGCGCCCAGACGGTGCCGGGCCCGAACTACGAATCGCTTTCCGGCGCCTTCGTCGTCACCAGGGACGGCCAGCCCGTCACCGTGCTGCAGCCCGAGATGCGTACCTTCACCAGTCCGCCCATGGAAACCACTGAGGCCGCCATCCGCTCAAACTTCGCCGGCGACCTCTATACCGTGCTGGGCGAGCCCGATGGCGAGGGCGGCTATGCCGTCCGGCTATATTACAAGCCGCTGGTGATCTGGATCTGGCTGGGAACGCTGTTCATGGTCGCCGGCGGCCTCGTTTCGCTCAGCGATCGCCGACACCGCATTGGCGCCCCGGCACGCCGCGCGGCACAGGCGCCGGGCGACGCCGCCATCGCAGGCGCTGGAGACTGAACATGTCCGAACAGGCCGAAGAACAGCCGACGGGCGGCTCGTCCCTGCGCTGGCTCTGGGCGTTGCTTCCCATCGCGGTTTTCGTCGTGATCGGCGGCTTCCTGTTCCAGGGGCTTTCGCTGGATCCGAAGTCCATCCCGTCCGTGCTGATCGACAAGCCGGCGCCGGAGTTCGACCTGCCGCCGCTGCCAGGCAAGGACAACGGCCTCTCGCGCGCCGATCTGGGCGGCGAACCGGCCCTGGTCAACGTCTTCGCGAGCTGGTGCGTGGCCTGCCGGGTGGAGCATCCGATCCTGATGGAACTGCAGAAGTCCGGCGAGGTGCCGATCTACGGTCTGAACTACAAGGACAGGCCCAACGAGGCGATTTCCTGGCTGGACCGTTTCGGCGATCCCTATGACCGCATCGGCTCCGACGTGAACGGCCGTGTCGGCATCGACTTCGGCGTCTATGGCGTGCCGGAGACCTTCGTGATCGACCGCAACGGCGTCATCGTCGACAAGGTCATCGGTCCGATCACGCCGCAGATCCTGCGCGACAAGCTGCGGCCTCTGCTGGCGGAGCTGCGGAAATGACTTTGCTTCGGCCATTTCAGTTCCTCCTGCTTGCCGCGTTGCTGGCGTTCGCCATGCCCGCACTGGCGATCTTCACCGAGAAGCCGCTGGAGGATCCGCAGAAAGAGGCTCGCGCGCAGGAGCTGATGAAGGAACTGCGCTGCCTCGTCTGCCAGAACCAGGCGATCAGCGAGAGCCACGCGCCGCTGGCGCGCGACCTGCGCGTGCTGCTGCGCGAGCGCATCGCCGCCGGAGACACCAATGAGGAAGCCCGGGACTACATGGTGGCCCGGTACGGCGACTGGGTGCTGCTGGATACGCCGATGAAGGCGACGACCTACCTCCTGTGGTTCGGTCCGCTGCTGATCCTCGTTCCCGGCCTCATCATCTCGGCGGTCTATCTGCGGCGCCGGCGGGCGGCGGGCAGGACCGGCGGCGGCAACGAGGCGCCGCTGACCGAGGCCGAGCGCGCCGAACTGGACCGCGCCCTTTCCGATCAAAGGTAGCTGCACTTGCTTTTCTGGATCCTGATCGCCGCGATCACGCTCGCCGTGCTTCTCTTCGTGCTGCGCCCGCTGGTCGGCGCCGGGCGGGGCGCCGCGCGCCGCGGCGACTACGACATGACCGTCTACCGCAGCCAGATCGACGAACTGCGCGCCGAGGAAGCGCGCGGGGTGATCTCGCCGGCCGAGGCGCGCGCCGCCCGCAACGAGATCGAACGGCGCATGCTGCAGGCTTCGCGCGACGCCGAACCGGACGTGCGTGAAGGCGGCGGCGCGCCCCTGATCGTCGGGCTCGTCATCGCCGTCGCGGTGCCGCTCGGCGCGGGGGCGCTCTATCTCGCCATCGGCAATCCGGACCTGCCCGCCCAGCCGCTGGCCCAGCGCATCGAAGTCCCGGCGGGCGCCGCCCGCATGGCCGCGGCGCAGCCGGGGGCGCCGTCGTCCGAACAGGGCCTTGAATCGGTTTCCAACATGGTGGGCAATCTGGAGCGCCGCCTGGAGGAGGATCCGGAGAACTTCGAGGGCTGGATGCTGCTCGGCCGCAGCTATGGCGTCATGGACCGCTATGGCGACGCCGCGGGGGCCTATGCGAAGGCGGCGGCCCTGCCGGAGGCCGCGAGCGATCCGGCCCCGCACATGCAACTCGGCGAGGCGCTCGTCTTTTCCTCGAACGGAGTCGTCATCGAGCGCGCGCAGGCGGCTTTCCGCCGCGCCGTCGAGATTGACGCCAATCATCCCGGCGCGCGCTATTACCTGGCTCTGGCGCGCGGACAGGGCGGCGATCTGAAGGGGGCCTATGACGGCTGGGTGTCGCTGGCGCAGGATTCGCCGGCCGACGCGCCCTGGCTGCCCGCGCTCAGGGAACGCATCGCCGAGGTGGCGCGCGATCTGGACGTCGAGCCGCCGGCGGAGCTGATGGACCGGATGGCCGCGGCCGGCGCCGCGCCCGGTCCTTCCGCCCCGCCCGCACCGGCCCGGAGCGGCGATGCCGCGGCGCCCGGCCCGTCCGCCGAGGACATCCAGGCGGCGCAGGAGATGTCGGCCGACGACCGCCAGGCGATGATCCGCGGTATGGTCGAGGGACTGGCCGCAAGGCTGGAAGAGAACCCGGACGACTATGACGGCTGGATGCGTCTCGCCCGCGCGCGCGGCGTGCTGGGCGAGACCGATGCCATGATCGAAGCCTATGAGAACGCGGCACGGCTTCGCCCGGAGGATACGGAGACCCGGCTGGCGCTGGCCGGTGCGCTCGTGGACGCCGGCGGTGATGGCCCGTTGTCGCCCAGGGCGGTCGAGGCGTTCCGCGCGGTGCTCGAGGTCGATCCCGACAACCCCGATGCCCTGTGGTTCGTCGGCCGGGGTGAGGCCGAGGCCGGCCGGCCGGAGGCCGCTGTGCAGGCATGGCGGAAACTGCTGGGCACCCTGGCGCCGGGCAGCGACGCCCATACAGCCGTCCAGGCCCAGATCGAACGGCTTCAGCAGGGACAATAAAAAACGGAGACGCCGAGGGGCTGGCGTCTCCGTTGGAAGTGCGGTCATGACTTCCGTCATGCCGATCAAGGGAATGCTGCGGCGACTGAAAAACTCTACGACGCCAGGCGCCACGCATTGCCATCAGCAATCGGCGTGCCATGGCCAGTTCACCGCCGGAGTCAGGCGGTTCCCCTGAAATTGCTGCCCGGACGGTCGGCGCCTCATGTCCCAATGCGGGGCGAATGGACTTGCCGCCGCCTTCCAACTAGCATCCCGCTACGGCGAAATGTGCCGAAAGGATACAACCGGTTCCGGCGGGGCAACGGGGGATGGCGCCGTCCGCCGCCGAGGCAGATGGAGCAGTCATGAGACACCTACCGGGCGGGGAAAACTTCAGTCAGCAGGTGCCCGCCGGCGACGACCGGGAACGCATGGTCTGCGACGAGTGCGGCTGGGTGCACTACGTCAATCCGAAGATCGTCGTCGGCGCCGTCTGCCGCCACGGCGACAAGGTGCTGCTCTGCCGCCGGGCCATCGAGCCGCGCCGGGGCTTCTGGACCATCCCGGCGGGCTTCATGGAGGAGCGCGAGACCTCGGCCGAGGGCGCCGCGCGGGAAGCCTGGGAGGAGGCCGGCGTGGAACTGCGCATGGGGCCGCTGCTGGCGGTCTACAACATTCCCCGGATTTCCCAGGTGCAGCTCATCTACAAGGCCGAGCTGGCCGCGCCGGGCTTCGAAGCGGGGCCGGAATCCCTCGAGGTCGCCCTCTTCGATTTCGATGAGATTCCCTGGGACGAACTCGCCTTCCCCAGCGTGCGCTGGGCGCTGGATCAGGTCCGCGAGGTCTGGGACCGCGACGACTTCGCAACATTCGGCAACCCGCCGGGCGAAACCGGCCGCATGACGCCGCCCTGAGCGGTCAGCCCTGCCGGCCGAAATAGACGAGATCCATCGAAGGCGGCTCGAAACCCAGATGCCCGACGATGGCGTGCGCCTGGCCGCGATGGTGGGTCTGGTGATTGAAGACGTGGCCGAGAATCAGGTCGAGCGGATTGGCGAAGATCTCGCCCGCCATGTTGCGGTAGCTGAAATCGCGTTCGAAGTCCTCCGGCGAGAGCCGCCCGGTCCAGGCCAGCAGCCGTTCGTCCTCGGTCTCGCGGGCGTCCCTGAGCGCGCCGAAGTCGTCGAAAAGCACCGCGTCCAGCCGCGCCGGCGCCTCGCCTTCGCCCGTCAGCCGTTTCAGCCAGATACGGTCGGCTGCCAGCAGATGGTTCAGCGTGCCGTGAACGGAGCCGAAAAAGGCGCCCACGTCGCGGCGGTAGGCCTCGTCGGGGATTTTCGCCGCCGCATCGTAGATCAGGCCGTTGGCCCAACGGTTGTAGCGGGCCATGCGCTGGAAATAGGCCGGAAACATCAAACCCTCCCATGCCCGCCGATCGGCGGTTTCATCGCCGTTCGAAACCCGGTACACATCGAAAACGCGCCAGCGCAAAGGGCGCGATGCAACCCGAAGGAGTCTGCGAATGCGTCGACTGATGCTGGCGCTTGTAACCGTACTATCTATCGCGACGACGACCAATGGCGAGGCGGCGGATTTGGAAAACACACTCTACATCGACCTGGAACATGGCCGCGTGGTCATCGAGATGCTGCCCGACGTGGCGCCGAAGCACGTGGAGCGGATCAAGGAACTGGCCCGCGAAGGCTTCTATGACGGCGTGGTCTTCCATCGCGTCATTCCCGGATTCATGGCGCAGACCGGCGATCCCACCGGCACCGGCCGCGGCGGCTCGAAGAAGTCGGACCTGCCGGCCGAGTTCTCCAACACACCCTTCGAACGCGGCACCGTGGGCATGGCCCGGACCCAGAACCCGAATTCGGCCAACAGCCAGTTCTTCATCATGTTCGATCAGGGCTCGTTCCTGAACGGCCAGTACACCGTGTGGGGTCAGGTGACCGAAGGCATGGAGCATGTCGATGCGATCGCCACGGGCGAGCCGCCGCGCAATCCCGACAAGATGGTGACCGTGCAGGTGGCGGCCGACGCAAAGGACTGACCATCGTTGAACTACTACCTGGCGGCCACGGCGCTTCGCGCCTTTTCGCTCAACGGCGCCACCAAGGCGCTGTACCGCTGGCTCGGCAACCGGAAGACCGAGCGCAAGCTGTCGATGGAGCGGGCCGGCTGGGTACTCGACCGGATTGCCGAGGCGGATCTGCCGGAGCGTCCGGTCTTTCTGGAACTCGGCACGGGCTGGATGCACGCCTACAGCGTCTTTCCCGCGCTGATCCATGAGGCCGAGGTTCACTGCTTCGACGTCTGGGACAACCGGGCCTTCGCCGCATTCCGGGCGGCGCTGCCCCAGGTCCGTCAGGGGCTCGCGGGCCTGCACCTGACGCCGGCGCAGCGGGAGCGGGCCGAGGCCCGCCTTGGCGGTCTCGAAGGGGCGGAGAGCTTTGACGACGTCTATGCCCTCCTCGACATGCACTACGTCATCGATCATGACGGCGTTCTGCCCTACCCGGATGGCCGCTTCGACATGATCTATTCGGTCGACGTGCTGGAACATGTCGCCGCCGACGGCTTCCGGCGCGCCGCCGAGGACTGGTACCGGGTGCTGAAGCCGGGCGGGCGCATGGCGGCCCAGGTCGGGCTGGACGATCACCTCGCGCACTACGATCCCTCACGCTCGAAGAAGCATTATCTGCGACATTCGAAAGCCGCGTTCAGCCGCTGGCTGGAGAACGACGTGCAGTACATCAACCGCATTCCGGCCGGCGAGATGATCGCCATCCTGGAAGGCGTCGGTTTCCGCACGCTGGCCGCTGAGCGCTGGAGCGTCGAGGACCCGGCGGGATTGCCGGTGCACAGGGACTATGCGGGCCAGCCGCCCGAGGATATCGCGGCCTGGCGGCTGCTGCTGACCATGGAGAAGCCGGCAGCCTGACCGGCACGGAGCGGGAGGGGTTCATGAACGCGATCGATCTGAAGGGCCGAAGAGCCATCGTGACCGGCGGGGCGCAAGGCATCGGCCGTGCGATCGCCGAGCGTTTCATTGCCTCCGGCGCGGCGGTGTCGATCTGGGACCGCGACGAAGCCCTGGCCGCGGAGACCGCTACGGCGATCGGGGCGACACCCGCGGTGGTCGACGTCACCGACCATGCGGCCATCGATGGCGCTCTGGCCGACACGATGGCGGCGCTGGGCGGCCTCGACATTCTGGTCTGCAACGCCGGGATCGCCGGCGCCAACCGGAAGGTCTGGGACTACACGCCCGAGGAATGGCGTCAGATCGTCGAGATCAACCTGATCGGCGTCTACCTGTGCTGCCGCGCCGTGGCGCCGAAGCTGATCGAGAACGGCTATGGCCGGATCGTCAACATCGCTTCGGTCGCGGGCAAGGAGGGCAATCCCAATGCCTCGGCCTATTCGGCCTCGAAGGCCGGGGTCATCGCGCTGACCAAGTCGCTGGGCAAGGAACTGGCGGACCGCAACGTGATGGTCAACTGCGTCACCCCGGCCGCGGCGCGGACGGCGATCTTCGAGCAGATGAGCCAGGAGCACATCGACTTCATGCTTTCGAAGATTCCGATGGGCCGTTTCGTCGAGCCTTCCGAGATCGCGGCGCTGGTGACCTGGCTCGCCTCCGAGGACTGCAGCTTCACCACCGGCCAGGCGATCGACATCTCCGGGGGCCGCGCGACCTATTAGATCGTCAACCGGCCTGGCGTCTGAGCTCGTCCTCGACGAAATCCATCCGGTCCTTGCCCCAGAACAGTTCGTCGCCGATCAGGAAAGAGGGCGCGCCGAAAACGCCGCGCTCCAGGCCTTCCTCCGTTTCCGCGATCAACAACTCGCGGACGGCGGGGCTTTCCACCTCGGCTTCGAACGCTTCGGGATCGACGCCCAGCCTCTCGGCAAGGCGGGTGAGGCCGGCGATCTCCGCAATCGAATGGTCATTGCGCTCCCAGTAGGCCTCGAGCACGGCGGTAATGAATTCATGCTCCAGCCCGCGGCCCCGCATGGCCAGGGCGCCGCGCAGCGCGCGGCTGGTCTTGATCGGAAAGACGTCGGGAAAACGGAAGGCGAGGCCGTACTTCGCCGTCCAGCGCTCCAGATCGCGCTTGCGGTTGGCGATCTTCGCCGGCGGCTCGTCCATCAGGACATAGTCATGATGGCGGAAGACGTGACCGAGATTGAAGGCGCGCGGGACGATGGCCGCGCCGTAGCGCGCCGCGATCGGCGGCAGCAGCTTCCAGGCGAAGTAGGTGTTGGTGCTGCCGGGATCCCAGAAGAACTCTATCGCGGACATGGCAACCGACCGTGGTTCACTGCAGTACGTATATCTTCAGCGGCATCCATATCCCCATGACAGTCATCATCAGGTTCTCGGTCAAGGAGATCGCGCCGAGCGGCACGTTGGAACTGCCGCCGACGCAGGCGCAATTCAGTTCGCGCTTGTCGACATAGACGGCCTTGAAGACCGACACCGATCCGACCAGGCCGATGAACAGCGCCACCGGCGCGGCGAGCCAGATCAGCGCGCCCGCCAGCATCAGGATGCCGGCGAAGGCCTCGGCGTAGGGATAGATGTAGCCATAGCGCACCCAGCGCCGGGCCAGCAGGTCGTAGTTCAGGAACATGGTCGAGAAGCTCTCGACGTCGTCGAGCTTCTGCAGGGCCAGCAGACTCATCGCGGTCGCGACGAACCATTCCAGCGTCTGGATGGCGAGAAGTTCCGCGCCGGTGGCGATCCGGACCGCGACGGCGATCAGGAAGGCCATGATGAACAAGGCGATCACCGGCCGGTAGGTCGTGTCGTCCTGTTCCTCCGGCGGATCGTCCTTGCCCAGCCAGATCCTCAGCTCGTCATAGCCGCCGATGCGCTCGCCGCCGATGAAGATCTGCGGCGTGGCGTCGACGCCGTGCTTCTCCTGGAAGCGGTCGGTTTCCTCGCGGGTTTCCAGCCAGTGGTCGTCGACCTCAAAGCCCTCGCGTTCCAGCAGATCCTTCGCTTTCAGGCCGAAGGGGCAGAGGTGATCGGGCATGACCATGCGATGAAGCTCGGCGACCTGGCCGTCCTCCGCGTCCGCCTTCGCTGTTCGCTGATCGTCCGCCATTTCAGTGCTCCCGCAACGCTGCCGTTGTTCGTGCTCCCCTTCTTGGTCAAGGGGTTGCGGGGCACATGGCGGTTTCGCGCGCCGCTTCAAGCGCGGCGCACGGGCGTTGCCTCAGCCGGATTCGGGGCGTTTGGCCTTGAAGCGCCGCATGCCGGACAGCCAGCGGTCGACGTCGAGGGCCTTGCGCTTCATGTACTCGCGCACCTGCTCGTGGGGCAGGATGAGGAACTCTTCCTTGTCCATCGTCTCGATCACGCAGTCGGCAAGCTGCTCGGGCTCGATCATGCCGTCGACCGAAGCCACCGAGACGTTGCGGCCCGAGGTCATGGCAGTCCGCACCGCCTGCGGCGCCAGAACCGAGACATGCACGCCCCGGTCGCCATAGTTGATCGACAGCCATTCGGCGAAGGAGACCGCCGCATGCTTGGTCACCGAATAGGTGGCGGAGTTGACGTGGGTCAGCAGGCCGGCGGCGGAGGCGGTATTGATCAGATAGCCCTCGCCGCGGGCAGCCATCTTTTCGGCCACCGCGCGCGCGGCATAGACGTGGGCCATGACGTGGATGTCCCAGTTCTGCTGCCAGTCGGCGTCGGAGCTTTCCTCGCCGCCCATGCGGGCGATGCCGGCATTGGAGACGAAGACGTCGATATGGCCGTATTCATCCTCGGCCGCCTTCACCAGCCGCTTGATGTCCTCTTCCTTCGACACGTCGGTGACGACCGCGAGTCCGTTCACGCTGGCGGCGACCTGCTCCAGCTTATCGGCCTGCATGTCGGCGACGACCACGCCCTTGGCGCCTTCTTCGTGAAAGCGCTCGGCCAGCGCCTTGCCGATACCGGATGCGCCGCCCGTGATGACGCAGACCTTGCCCTTGACCCGCATGGATGATCCTCCCGATGGTTGTTTCGTGCCGTTGGGTTCTGAATAACAGCCGCGCAATCCGGCGAGAAGTCTTGACCTCTGCAACCTAGCCCCCCTTTATTCGGGGCACAGGCGCACCACTTGAAAAAGCGCAAGGGGATCGTCGCGCCGGGGGGCGGCGCCGTCCAATTCCAACGAGAACGGGAGATCCGACATGGCATTTCAACTTCCTGACCTGCCCTATGCCAAGGACGCGCTGGAGCCGCACTACTCGGCCAACACGCTCGACTTTCATCACGGCAAGCACCACAACGCCTATGTGACCAAGGCCAACGAACTGGTCCAGGGCACGCCGCTGGACAACGCCTCGGTCGAGGAAGCCATCATGGAAGCCCACAAGCAGGGCAATCAGGGGCTGTTCAACCAGGTCGCCCAGATCTGGAACCACACCTTCTTCTGGAACGGCATGGCGCCCGGCGGCGGCGGCGAGGCCAAGGGGGACATCGCCGACGCGATCAAGGCCGAGTTCGGTTCGACCGAAGAGATGGCTGCCAAGTTCAAGGCCTCGGCGGCCGGCAATTTCGGCTCCGGCTGGACCTGGCTGGTGCTCGACGGCGGCAAGCTGAAGATCCACAACACCTCCAACGCCGGCACGCCGATGACCGACGGCCTGACGCCGGTGCTGACCGTCGACGTCTGGGAGCATGCCTATTACCTGGACTACCAGAACCGGCGGCCCGACTATGTGCAGGCGTTCTTCGACCACCTGGTCAACTGGGACTTCGTCAACGCCAACATGAAGGGCTGAAGCTGCGGGCGGGGGACGACCCGCCTCCGCGCAGCCGATGACCGACAGGGCCCGGACCGCCGTCCGGGCCCTTTTTCGTTTCACCGCCCATGTCACAGCCCGGACACACCACATGCGTTCGGAATCATGCTATCCATTCACCCGTTGCGGTCATTACCGGGGGTCGGGGAAACGGTTTCCGGACGACATGGTTCTCCCGCCGCCGGAGGGGCCTAACACCCTCCATGGCCGGGAGACAGCAACAGCGAAAGGCCGTTCCCGTCGGCGCGGGGGCGGCCTTTCCTTTTTCCGGTGTCGTTGCGAGCGGTAGGGTTCCCGCGGTCGGTCTCAGGCCGCCTTTTCCAGTTCCGCGTGCCATTCACCCCGGGCGGCGGCCCAGTTCATCCGAGCGCGGTGCAGATAGGCGCGCTGTCCGGCGGCGACATTCTCCGGCTTGCCGCTCCAGGCCTTCAGCGCCGACTGCTGCAGCGCGCGGCCATAGGAGAAGCTGAGCTTCCAGGGCAGGTCGCCGCCCATCCGGTTCATGGCGTCCAGGTGCGCGGTCGCCTCTTCCTCGGTCTGGCCGCCCGACAGGAAGACGATGCCGGGCACGGCGGCCGGTACGCAGCGCTTCAGCGTCTGCAGGGTTGCGTAGGCCACCTCCTGGATGCCGGCCCGGTCGGCCGCGTCCTGACCGGAGATCACCATGTTCGGCTTCAGCAGCATGCCTTCCAGAGCCACGCGCTGGGCGTAGAGCTCGGCGAACACCGCCTCCAGCGTGTCCTCGGTCACCTTCTGGCAGCGGGCGAGGTCGTGGCCGCCGTCCATCAGCACCTCGGGCTCAACGATCGGCACGATGCCGGCTTCCTGGGAGAGAGCGGCATAGCGCGCCAGGGCATGGGCGTTGGCGGCGATGCAGTAGTCGCTCGGCAGATCGTCAGTGATCCTGATGACCGCGCGCCACTTGGCGAACTCGGCGCCCAGCTTGCGGTACTCCTCGAACCGCTCGCGCAGCCCGTCCAGACCCTCGGTCACGGTCTCTCCGGGCGCGAAGGGCAGGGGCTTGGCGCCCTTGTCGACCTTGATGCCCGGGGCGACGTCGGCGTTGCGGATGAGATCGACCAGCGGCGTCCCGTCGGCCGCCTTCTGGCGCAGGGTCTCGTCGAACAGGATGACGCCGCCGGTGTACTGGCCATGCCCTTCGGCGCGGAACAGCATCTCGCGGTAGTCGCGGCGGTTCTCTTCGGTGTTCTCGACGCCGATCTGGTCGAACCGCTTCTTGATGGTGCCGGTTGATTCGTCGGCGGCCAGAACCCCGCGGCCGTCGGCGACGATCTTCGTGGCAATGGCATTCAGGTCGCGATCGGACATCTTCTCTCTTGCTCCCGCTCGGTCATCGTTGAAGGACGGCGACGCCCGGAAGGACCTTCCCCTCGATCCATTCCAGAAACGCGCCGCCGGCAGTGGATACATACGAGAAATCGGCGGTCGCGTCAGCGTGGTTCAGCGCCGCAACAGTGTCGCCGCCGCCGGCGACGGAATTGAGTTTGCCGGCCTTCGTCAGGCGCGCCGCCGCCCGTGCGATCTCGACCGTCGCCCGGTCGAAGGGCGGCGTCTCGAAGGCGCCCATCGGGCCGTTCCACATCAGGGTACGGCAGTTTTCCAGCCGGGCGACGGTCTGGGCGATGCTCTTCGGCCCGACGTCCAGGATCATGCGGTCGGCCGGCACCGCCGCGATGTCGACGATATCCGAATCGACATCCGCCGCCAGCTTGTCGGCCACCACCGCATCCAGCGGCAGCAGAATCTCGCAGCCCCGGTTCTCGGCCGCGAACATGATCCGCTGGGCGGTGGCGACCAGATCCGGCTCGGCGAGCGACCGGCCCACCTCGAAGCCGCGGGCCAGCAGGAAGGTGTTGGCCATGGCCCCGCCGATGATCAGCAGGTCGACACTGCCCGAGAGGTTCTCCAGGACGTCCAGCTTTGTGGATACCTTGGCCCCGCCGACCAGCGCCGCCGCCGGGCGCTCGGGGTCGCCCAGCGCGCTCTCCAGAGCGGTCAGCTCCGCCTCCATGCAGCGTCCCGCCACCGTCTCAAGCCGCCGCGCCAGGCCCTCCGTCGAGACATGGGCGCGGTGCGCACAGGAAAAGGCGTCGGCGACGAAGGCGTCGCCCAGCGCCGCCATCCGGTCGGCCAGATCGCTGTCGTTCTTTTCCTCGCCGGCGTGGAAGCGGGTGTTTTCCAGCAGCAGCACGTCGCTGTCGTTCATCGCCGCGATGGCCTTCTCCGCGGGCTCGCCCACGCAGTCTGCAGCGAATGCGACCGGGCGGCCCAGGCGTTCGCTTACCGCGGCAGCGACCGGCTCCAGCGACAGTTCCGGTTTCCGCTCCCCCTTCGGGCGGCCGAAATGGGCGAGAAGTATGACCTTCGCGCCCTTGTCGGAGAGTTCCCGGATCGTTGGCAGAACGCGGTCGATCCGCGTGTGGTCGCTGACCCGGCCGTCACGGACGGGTACGTTCAGGTCGACGCGTACCAGCACGCGCCGGCCCGCCGCGTTGAGGTCATCGAGCGTGCGGAACCGGCTCATGCGATGGCCCTCCGCTCAGATCAGACGGCCCATGGCGACCGCGGTGTCGCCCATGCGGTTGGAGAAGCCCCACTCGTTGTCGTACCAGCTCAGCACGCGCACGAAGGTGCCGTCGATGACCTGCGTCTGGGTCAGGTCGAAGGTCGAACTGGCCGGCGAGTGATTGAAGTCGACCGAGACCAGCGGCTCGTCATTGACGTCGAGCACGCCCTTCAGCCGGCCTTCCGATGCCTGCTTCATGGCCTCGTTGATCTCCTCGGCGGTGGTCTTGCGCGAGGCCTGGAAGGTCAGGTCGATCAGCGAGACGTTGTTCGTCGGCACGCGAATCGCCGTGCCGTCCAGCTTGCCCGCCAGTTCCGGCAGCACGAGCCCGACGGCCTTGGCCGCGCCGGTGGAGGTCGGAATCATCGAGGATGCGGCGGCGCGGGCGCGGCGCAGGTCGCTGTGCAGGGTATCCACCGTCCGCTGGTCGCCGGTATAGGCATGGATGGTGGTCATGAAGCCGCTTTCGATGCCGATCGAATCGTTCAGCACCTGCGCCACCGGCGCCAGGCAGTTGGTGGTGCAGGAGGCGTTGGAAACCACCTCGTGGCCGCTCTCCAGCTTGTCGTGGTTGACGCCGTAGACGACCGTGAGGTCGGCGCCCGAAGCCGGGGCCGAGACCAGCACGCGCTTTGCGCCCGCCTGCAGGTGGGCCGACGCCTTCTCCTTCGAGGCGAACAGGCCGGTGCACTCCAGCGCGATGTCGACGCCCATGTCGCCCCAGGGCAGCTTGGCCGGATCGCGCTCGGCCAGCACCCTGATCTCGCCCTTGCCGTAGTCCATGCCGCTGTCAGTGGTGGTCACCTTCATCGGAAAGCGGCCGTGCACGGTGTCGTAGCGCAACAGATGGGCGTTCGCCTCGATCGAGCCGAGATCGTTGATGGCGACGACCTGGATGTCGTTGCGGCCCGATTCGGCAAGGGCGCGCAGAACCAGGCGGCCGATGCGGCCGAATCCGTTGATGGCGACACGTAGCGTCATTCTTCTTTTCCTTCCTGACTAGCCGAGCCGCCCCTTGGCGGCCTCCGCGATCGCGGCGGGGGTGATGCCGAAATGTTCGTAGAGCTGCTCGGCGGGCGCCGAGGCGCCGAAGCCGGTCATGCCGACGAAGCCGCCATTCTCCCCGACATAGCGTTCCCAGCCGAAGGGGGAAGCGGCTTCCACCGCGATGCGTACCGTCCCGGGCCTGAGCGTCTGGTTGCGGTAGTCCTCGTCCTGCGCATCGAAGATCTCGCGGCAGGGCATGGAAACGACTGCGGTCGGGATGTTGTCGGCCTGGAGCTGCTTGCGCGCCGCCAGCGCCAGCGCGACTTCTGTCCCTGTCGCGATCAGCGTGACTTTCGCCTCGCCTGCGGCCTCCTTGAGGATATAGCCGCCGCGGGCGGAGAGATCCTTTGCTTCCGCGCGCACCTGCGGCGTGCCCTGGCGGGAGAGCGCGAGCACCGAGGGGCCCGAATCGTGCGACAGCGCCAGCCGCCAGCACTCGGCCGTCTCCACCGCGTCGGCCGGACGGAAGACGCGCACGTTCGGGATCGCGCGCAGCGCGGCGAGATGCTCGACCGGCTGGTGCGTCGGACCGTCCTCGCCCAGGCCGATGGAATCATGGGTCATCACGTAGATCACCCGCTGACCCATCAGCGCCGAAAGGCGAATCGACGGGCGGCAGTAATCGCTGAAGACCAGGAAAGTGCCGCCGTAGGGGATGACGCCGCCATGGAGCGCCATGCCGTTCATCGCCGCGGCCATGCCGTGTTCGCGCACGCCGTAGTAGATGTAGGAACCCGCGAAGTCGCCCGGCGTCACCGCCGTCATGGTGCCGGTCCTGGTCAGGTTCGAACCGGTCAGGTCGGCCGAACCGCCGACCATTTCGGGCAGCGCCGGCTGCAGCGCCTCGATGGCCATCTGGGAGGCCTTGCGCGTCGCCACGTTCGGCTTGTCCTGCAGCAGCTTGGCGATATGCGCCTCGATCCCGGCCTCCCAGCCGTCGGGCAGGCGGCCCGACATGATGCGCTTGAAGGTCTCGTGGCGGTCCTGGTCGATCTCCGCCAGGCGCACGTCCCAGGCCGCCGAGCGGGAGGCGCCGCGGGCGCCGACCAGCCGCCAGGCGTCGAGCACGTCGTCGGGCACCTCGAAGGGCGCGGAAGGCCAGCCGAGCTTCTCGCGCGCCGCCTGAATCTCCTCATCGCCCAGCGGGGCGCCATGGGTGGCTGCCGTGCCCTGCTTGTTGGGGGCGCCGTAGCCGATGATGGTCTTGCAGGCGATCAGCGAGGGCCGGGGCTCGTTGCGGGCCGCCTCGATCGCGTCGGCGACCGCCTTGTGGTCGTGCCCGTCGCAGTCGAGCACGTGCCAGCCGTGGGCGGCGAAGCGCGCCATCTGGTTGTCGGAACAGGTGAGGTCGACCGAGCCGTCGATGGAAATGCTGTTGTCGTCGAAGAGAACGACCAGCTTGCCCAGCTTCAGGTGGCCGGCGAGGCTGGCCGCCTCGTGGCTGATGCCTTCCATCAGGCAGCCGTCGCCGGCGATCACGTAAGTGAAGTGATCGACCACCGTATCGCCGAAGCGCGCGTTCAGGATGCGCTCCGCCAGCGCCATGCCGACGGCGTTGCCCAGGCCCTGGCCCAGCGGACCGGTGGTGGTCTCGACGCCGGCGGCGTGGCCGTATTCGGGATGGCCGGCGGTGCGGGAGCCGAACTGGCGGAAGCTCTTCAGCTCGTCGATGGTCATGTCCGCGTAGCCCGTCAGGTAGAGCAGCGAATAGAGCAGCATCGAGCCATGACCGGCGCTCAGCACGAAGCGGTCGCGGTCCGGCCAGTCGGGCCGGCGCGGATCGAACGCCAGGTACTTGCTGAAAAGCACCGTCGCTACGTCGGCCATGCCCATGGGCATGCCGGGATGGCCGGAGTTCGCCTTCTGGACAGCGTCCATCGACAAGGCTCGGATGGCGTTCGCCATCTCGCGCGGATCAACATTCATACGTTCTGGGCCTCGGCGCTTCTGGACGGCATGTCCGACGAACCTTCACGCCCGGCCGGAACGCCTCGCTGGTGAAATGACGTTCGCTGCCGGGCACAAGATGCCCGGGCCGCCCGCTGACTGGCGCGACCCGAAAGCGGCGGCAAAATGCCGGGCGGTCGTTCGGGCGTCAACCACGGCGAACCCGAATTCGCCAAAACCGGAACGGCCGGTGCGGGAGCTTGTTGACGGCAAATCAGGCTTGTTTCTATGGTAACGTGTTAGCAGCGGCGGCTAACGCCATGCAGGACCGATGATAATTGTCCATGAATGACCTCAGGCCCCGGAATTCGGACCCGTGGGAGCGCATCGCCTCAGCCATCGAGCGTCTGGAACAGGCCGGCTCGGCGGACGTTGTGCGTCGAACAGCCGCAGAATCTTCCGACGGCGACGCGCGTGCGCGGCTGGCCGCCGAGGTCGAAGCGCTGAAGGGCGACAATGCCGAATTGCGGGACCGTCTGGCGGAGCGCGAGGCCACGGTCGAGCGGCTCCGGCGGGAGGCCGCGCGCATGGCCGGGCAGGTGGATCGCGCGCTCGAGCAGCTTTCCCTGATCGAGAAGGGCTGAGCCGATGCCGCACGTGACCGTTTCCATCAACGGCCGGGACCATGTCATCGGCTGTGGCGAGGGTGAGGAGGATCGCGTCCGTCAACTCGCCGCCTTCGTCGACAAGCGCGCCACGGAACTGGTCGACGGCGGGATGAAGGTGCCGGACGCGCGGCTGATGATGATGACAGCGCTGATGATCGCCGACGAACTCGCGACCGCCTATGAGGAACTGGACGCCGCGCGCGCCGGCGGCGGATCGGACGGCGAAGCGAATGACGGCCGGGCCCGGGAGATCGCGGATCGGCTGGAGGCGCTGGCCGAGCGCATGGAATCTTTTTCCTCCACCGGCTGAGAGCACTCGCACTTTCCGCGATTCGCACTACATTGGCGGCTCGGGCGGACCACTGCGGGGTTCGTCAGACCAGCGAAGCCCCTGGGCCAATGAAGTCCTCTAGGGAGCTGTCACTGTCCGGGGCCGTGGTCCCGGACACAACGGCGCCCACCTGGTTAGCCAGGCCACAGAGGTGCTTGCATATGTCGACGGCTTTCGCGGGGCCGCCCGAACCGATCTGCTTCGGTTTTTCCCTCCGCGGCGGCCGAGCCTGCGCCTGGCCCGGATCCGGCCGGCGAATTCGGTGGAGGGAGCCATGATCCGCATTCTGATAATCACCGTTGCCCTGCTGGCCGCCCTCGGATCGGTCAGGGCGGAGACGCGCCCGCCCATGGTGGCTGCAGCGCACCCGCTGGCTGCCGAAGCCGGCATGGCGGTGCTGCGCGACGGCGGCTCGGCGGTGGATGCAGCGATCGCCGTGCAGGCGGTGCTGACCCTGGTCGAGCCGCAATCGTCGGGCATCGGCGGCGGCGCCTTCATGCTGCACTGGCGCGCCGAAAGCGGCCGGCTGGAGGCCTATGACGGCCGCGAAACGGCGCCGGCGGCCGCCACGGCGGCCCTTTTCCTGAACGACGACGGCACGCCGCTGGACTTCTTCGAGGCGGTGGTCGGCGGCCGCTCGGTCGGCGCCCCCGGCGTGCTGCGCATGCTCGAGCTGGCGCACGCGGATCACGGCAGGCTCGAATGGGCGCGGCTGTTCGAAGACGCCATCCGCCTGTCGCGCGACGGTTTCGAAGTGACGCCCAGGCTGCACTACCTGCTGGACCGCGACCGCTACCTCAAGGCCTCGCCGACCGCGGCGCCGTACTTCTACGATGCAGACGGCGCGGCCTGGCCCGTCGGCCACGTACTGCGGAACCCGGCGCTGGCCGAGACGCTGTCACTTGTCGCCGAGGGCGGGGCCGACGCCCTGCACGAAGGCCCGGTCGCCGCCGACATCGTCGCCGCGGTTCGTGGCCATGCGGACAATCCGGGGCTGTTGAGCGAAGCGGATCTGGCGGGCTACGCGGCGAAACGGCGGCCGCCGGTCTGCATGCCATACCGCGCGCATCGGGTCTGCGGCATGCCGCCGCCGACCTCGGGCGGCGTCGCGGTGGCGCAGATCCTCGGCATGCTCAGCCGATTCGACCTGGGCAGCGCCGGACCAGCGCCGGTGCTGGTCCACCTGGTCGCCGAGGCGGAGAAGCGCGCCTATGCCGACCGCGCCCGGTTCCTGGCCGACAGCGATTTCGTCGATGTTCCCGTGGCCGAACTGCTCGATCCCGACTACCTCGCCCGCCGCGCCGCGGAGATCGATGTGACGGTGGCTTCGGGCGACGCGGCTCCCGGCCTGCCCCGGCAGCGGGGGTTGCGCGACGGCGATGATCTGACGCAGCCGGCGACGACGCACTTCGTCATCGCGGACGCGGCGGGCAACGTGGTTTCGATGACGTCGTCGGTGGAGAACGCCTTCGGATCGCGGATATTCGTGCGCGGCTTCCTGCTCAACAACCAGCTCACGGATTTCTCCTTTGCGCCCGAGGACGCGGACGGGCTGGCCGTCGCCAACCGCGTCGAGCCCGGCAAACGCCCGCGCAGCTCCATGTCGCCGACCATCGTGCTGGATCGGGAAGGCGGCTTCCGCCTGGCCATCGGCTCGCCGGGCGGCAGCCGCATCATCGGCTATGTGGCCCGGACCCTGATCGGCGTGCTCGATCTTGGCCTGACGGTGCAGCAGGCAATCGACCTGCCCAACTTCGTCAACCGCAATGGGGCGACCGACCTGGAAGATGTGGCCGAGGTCGAAGACATGCGGCGCGCGTTGGAGGCCATGGGCCACGTGGTGAACGTGCGCGGCCTCAACAGCGGCCTGCACGGCATCGAGCAGGTAGAGGGGGCCTGGCGCGGCGGCGCCGATCCCCGCCGCGAGGGCGTCGTGCTGGGCACGGAGTAGGGTGCGCCGCGGGTACGCCGATCCTCTGAAAGCGAAAATCCCCCACCCGGATCAGCTGCGCGGATCCACCCTCCCCCTTGGCAAGGGGGGAGGGAAAGGGATGGGGATCGTCTCGAGTTCCGGCGGCCGTCAGCCGCCGGAGATCAGCTCCGCCTGCTTGACCATGGCCTCGGCCTGCTTGATCGAGGCGATGTCGATCAGCCTGCCGTCGAGCGCCACGGCGCCGCGGCCTTCCTTCTGGGCCTGCTCCATGGCGGCGAGGATGCGCCGGGCCTTCTCGACTTCCTTCTCGGACGGGGTGAAGACCTCGTTGGCGATGGCGATCTGCTTGGGATGGATCGCCCACTTGCCCTCGCAGCCCAGGATCGCGGCGCGCTGCGCCTGGGCGCGATAGCCGTCCGGATCGGAGAAGTCGCCGAAGGGACCGTCGATCGGCCGGAGGCCGTTGGCGCGGGCGGCGACCACCATGCGGGCGATGGCGTAGTGCCACATGTCGCCCCAGTGATAGTCGCGCTTGCCGGCGTCGTCGGCGTCGGTCAGCACGCCATAGTTCGGGTTCGGGCCGCCGATGGAAGTGGTGCGCGCCTTGGTCGAGGCGGCGTAGTCGGCGACGCCGAAGTGCAGCGATTCGTTGCGCGGGCTGGCGGCGGCGATCTCGTCGACATTGGCCATGCCCAGCGCGGTCTCGATGATCATCTCGAAGCCGATGCGCTTCTTGCGGCCCTTGGCGGCCTCGATCTGGGTGACCAGCATGTCGACGGCGTAGATGTCGGCCGCTGTGCCGGCCTTCGGGATCATGATCAGGTCGAGCCGCTCGCCGGTCTGCTCCAGCACGTCGACGACATCGCGGTACATGTAATGGGTGTCGAGGCCGTTGATGCGCAGCGACATCGTCTTGTTGCCCCAGTCGATGTCGTTGAGTCCCTCGATGATGTTCTTGCGCGCCTGCGGCTTGTCATCGGGCGCGACCGCGTCCTCCAGGTCGAGAAAGATGACGTCGGCATCTGACTTTGCGGCTTTTTCGAACATCTGCGGCGAGGAGCCGGGCACGGAAAGCTCGCAGCGATTCAGGCGCGGCGTGGTCTGTTCGACGATCTTGAAGCTCATCGCAATTCCCCCTGGAAGAAAGTTCTCCCGGCTATAGACCGTGGCTCAGCGCCGGGCAAGCGGATGCGCGCCTCGAACCAGGTCCGTCAGACGCTCGTCCTGCACGTGTGTATAGATCTGCGTGGTCGAGATGTCGGCGTGGCCCAGCAGCTTCTGGAGACTGCGCAGGTCCGCGCCGCCGGCCAGCAGGTGGCTGGCGAAGGCATGGCGCAGGACGTGCGGCGAGACGCGCGCCGGGCGGATGCCGGCCGTCCCGGCCAGCTTCTTCAGTTCCAGCGCGAAGTGCTGACGGGTCAGGTGGCCCGCCGCGCCGCGCGACGGAAACAGCCAGTCCGACGGCCGTCCGCCCGTCAGGAAGCGGGCACGGACCGCGAGATAATCCGCCAGCGCCGCCAGCGCCTCAGGGCTCATGGGCGCCAGCCGCTCCTTGCCGCCCTTGCCGCGCACCATCAGGAAACGGCCGTCGCCGCTGAGCGTCGGGTGGGGCAGGGTGAGCAGTTCGCTGACCCGCAGCCCGGCGGCGTAGAGAATCTCGATCAGGCAGATCAGGCGCACGCCGCGATGATCGCGCCGGGCGCGCGCCGCCGCGATCAGCCGGCCGATCTCCTCCACCGAGAGCGTCTTCGGCAGGGACCGGCCGCGCTTCGGCGCGTCGAGGGCAAGGGCCGGATTGTCGGCCCGCAGCCCCTCGGCCAGCAGGAAGGCGTAGAGCCGGCGCGCCGAGGAGGTGCGGCGGGCCTGGGTCGCCGCCGCCAGACCCTGACGCGAGAGATGACCGAGCCAGGCCCGGAGCGCCTCCGTGTCCGCGTCCGCGATGGCGCGTCCGCGCCCGGCGAGCCAGCCGGCGAGCCCGTCCAGATCGCGGCGGTAGGCGGCGATGGTATTGGCTGCGGCGTTGCGCTCGGCCGTCATCATGTCGAGAAACAACTCGATCAGCCGGGCATCGTCCGGCCGCGGCGCAGGGAGGTCAGTCCCCCTGGGCAATGACCGCCTCGATCGCCAACTGCCGCGCTTCCGCCTGCAGACCGGCGCGGCGCAGGACGCCGGTGATGGTCGACAGGGTGACGGGATCCAGTTCGCCGGCGCTGTCGGTTCCGGTCAGCGCCAGCGCGGCCAGCAGGGCCACGCCCGTCGCGCCGTTGCCCGAGGCCATGACGAGTTGCCGCCACAATGCCGGTTCGTCGACGCCGGCGACAGCTTGCATGTCCCCGGCGAGGAGGTCGGCCCAGAGGTCCGCATCCGCCGGCCGGCCCAGTGCGTCCAGCGCCATCAGCACCCTGAGCGCGCGCGTCCTGCCTTGCGGCTGGTCGGTGGTCACCGACCACCATACGCGCAGCTTGCGCGTATCCGTGCCGGTCAGCCCGGCCACCTGCGCCAGCGGGAGGAAAGCCGTGTTGGCCTGGACCAGATCGCCGCCGCCGCTGCTGGCGCCGCGGTCGAGGATGCGCATCCAGGCTTCGGCGCGCTCGTAGCCGCCGTTCAGCAGCGACATGCGGATCGCCGCCGGCGCCAGGAAGGCGACGGCCGAACCGGGCTCCAGGCGCTGGAGAATGCCCTGAGCGTAGCCGGCGGCCAGGTCGTGGTCGCCGGATTTGGCGGCGCGGCTCCAGAGCTCGTTCAGCGCCTCGGCGCGGCCCGCCGTCTCCTGCGTGACCATCGCCGAGACCACGGGCTCGCGATAGGGGCTGGGCGAATCGGCGGCGCCCTCCATGTCGTAGACCAGCATCACCACAGACGGCGCCAGCCCCGCTTGGGCGACCGCGCGTTCGCCGGCTGCAATCCGCGTTGCCGGATCGTGTCCGGAGCCCGACGCGACGATGGCGGCCAGATAGGGGGGCAGGTTCTCGGCCCGGGTCAGGGTTGCCGAGGGCGCGGCCTGCAGCATCGCCAGATGCAGCGCCCGCATCGACGGGTCAGCCTCGACGGTGACGGGGGTCTCGTCGGCGACGGCGTCGGCCAGGTCGCGGAAGATTGTGTCCGGGTCGCCGGACTCGGCGATCAGCGAACGCATCAGTTCCGCGTCGGCGCGGCGGTCGGCCCGCAAGTCGCAGAAGACGGAAGCCCGCTGCCAGTAACCGCTGCCGCCGGCGCGGACGGCCACCTGAACGGTGTCGCAGGCGCTGTCGACCTCGCCCAGTGCGAACTGCGCTTCCGCCAGAATTTCCGCCACCTCCGGCTCGGAGATGCCGCCGCCGGCCGCCTCGGCCAGGGCCACGACGCTCTGCGCCTGGCCCATGGTCAGCAAACGCTCCATTCTGAGGGCCAGCAGTTCCGCGTCGGATATCCCGCCAGCCGGCATGCGGCCCGTCGACAGCAGAAGCCGCCGCGCCAGATCCCGGGCTGTGGCCGAGCGGTAATAGGGCGGCAGGCGGCGCAGCAGCGCCGCAACGGTTGCGCGGTCGGCGCCGTTCCAGAGATCCTCCGGCAGGCCGCTTTCGCCGGGGCCAAGCAGCCCGACGGACGCGCGTCCGGGCGCCTCCAGGCGGTCGACGCGGACGTCCGACTCCCTGACGGGGCCGGGACGCTCCGACGGGGCGGCGTCCGGCACCAGGCTGCGTGGGGGGTTCTGCGCGGCTGCACCGGCGACGGCCAGCAGGATGGCCGCGGCGGCGGCCAGGCCGAGGCCGGCCCTAGCGCGAGAAACGGTCATTGGGCACCACCTTGCGGACTTCCTTGGTGGGCGGCGGGATGTCCCAGGTCGCGACGAAAATCGCGCCGCCGGCGACAAGCGCCACGACAAGGACGACAATGATGAGTAGAAAGCGGCGCATGGTTCGGCGGAATTTCCCTGAGCTACGACAACGGGTTTACCAGTCCGGCCTCGCCGTCCGAGATTGCCGGCGTACGGCAACCTGTAGAATATGAAGCGGACGCGAAAAGTCTATCGGCCATGTGTGGCGCATTCAAATCCGCGCACTGGCCGGCGGGAGAAAGGAAGCTTGTCGATGCCCAATGCGGGCGCGGCGCCGATGCCGGAACAGACGCGGGAGCCTTCGCTGGTGCTCGTCGGACTGATGGGCGCGGGCAAGAGCACGGTCGGCCGCCGCCTGGCGCAGCGGCTGTCGCGGCGGTTCGTGGACGCCGACGACGAGATCGAGCGCGCCGCCGGCATGTCCATTCCGGAGATCTTCGAGCGCTTCGGCGAGGCGCATTTCCGCGATGGCGAACGCCGCGTGCTGGCGCGGCTGCTGGATCAGGACGGCATCATCATCGCCACCGGCGGCGGCGCCTTCATGCATCCTGAGACCCGGCGGATGATTCGCGACCGCGCCCGCTCGATCTGGCTCAAGGCGGATCTGGATACGCTGGTGCGGCGTTGCGCGCGGCGCGCCGACCGGCCGCTGCTGAAGGGGAGCAGCGCGCGCGAGACGCTGGGCCGGCTGATGGAGGAGCGCTACCCGGTCTATGCCGAGGCGGATTTCACCGTGGAAAGCGGCGGCGACGCCCATGACCTGGTGGTCGACCGAATCATGCAGGTCATCGGAGCCGATCAGCCATGACCCGGACCGTGCGGGTGGATCTCGGGGCCCGGAGCTATGACATCGCCATCGGCGCCGGGCTGCTCGCCGCGGCCGGCGACGCGATGAAGGCTGTCCTGTCCCGGCCGCGCGTCGTCATTGTCACCGACCGGAATGTCGCGGACGCCCATCTGGGGACGGTCGAAGCATCCTGCGTCCGGTCCGGGATCGAGACCGCCGCCATCGTGCTGCCGCCGGGCGAGGCGACCAAGTCCTTCGCCGAACTGGAGCATCTCTGCGGCGCCCTGATCGACCGGCGCGTCGGCCGCGACGACATGATCCTGGCCCTGGGCGGCGGCGTCATCGGCGATCTGGCCGGTTTCGCCGCTTCGATCCTGCGTCGCGGAGTCGATTTCATCCAGGCGCCGACGACGCTGCTGGCCCAGGTCGACAGCTCGGTCGGCGGCAAGACCGCCGTCAACGTCCCCCAGGGCAAGAACCTCATCGGCGCCTTTCACCAGCCCCGCCTGGTGCTGGCGGACGTCGCGGCGCTGGATACGCTGCCGCGGCGCGAAGTGCTGGCCGGTTACGCCGAGGTGGTGAAATACGGCCTGCTGGGCGACCGGGGATTCTTCGACTGGCTGGAGGTCAACGGTCCCGCCCTCATCGAGGGCGACCGGGCGGCGCGGATCGAGGCCGTGGCCCGGAGCTGCCAGGCCAAGGCCCGGATCGTCGCCGCCGACGAGCGCGAGAGCGGGGAGCGGGCATTGCTCAATCTCGGCCACACCTTCGGCCACGCGCTGGAGGCCGAGGGCGGCTATGACGGCACCATCCTGCACGGCGAGGCAGTGGCCATCGGCATGGTCCAGGCCTTCGAGTTGTCGGCGCGGCTCGGGCTCTGCAACGGACAGGATGTCGAGCGCGTGCGCCGCCACTTCACCGCCGTCGGCCTGCCTGTCCGCCCGGCCGACCGGGGTCTGGACGGCGTCCCAGCGGAACGGCTGCTGCATCACATGGCGCAGGACAAGAAGGTCCGCGACGGCCGTCTGACATTCGTACTGGTGCGCGGCATCGGCGAGGCCTTCGTCACCCGTGACGTGGAAGCCCCCGCGGTCAGCGCCTACCTTTCCGGCGAGGCTGCCTGACCATGGACTGGCAAATCATCATCTCCATCGCGGCGATCGTGCTGCTGCTCGTGCTGTCGGGGTTCTTTTCGGGCTCCGAGACGGCGCTGACCGCGGCGTCGCGGGCGCGCATGCATCATCTCGGACGGATGGGCAACAAGCGTGCGGTCCGCGTGAGCAGGCTGGTCGAGCAGAAGGAGAACCTGATCGGCTCCATCCTGCTCGGCAACAATCTGGTCAATATCCTGGCGTCTTCGCTGGCGACCAGCGTGCTGATCGTGCTGGTCGGCGACGCAGCCGTGGCGGTGGCGACCATCGTCATGACTCTGCTGGTTCTGATATTCGCCGAGGTGTTGCCCAAGACCTACGCCATCCGCAACCCGGACGGCTTCGCGCTGGCCGTCGCGCCGGCCGTCGATCTCCTTGTCCGGGTGCTTTCGCCGGCGGTCTATGCGGTCCAGTTCGTGGTTCGCCTGACGCTGCGCGCCCTGGGCGCACACCGGCTGGCGGACAATGACATCTCGGTCGAGGACGAACTGAAGGGGACGATCGAACTGCACGCCCGCGAGGGCACGGTTCGCAAGACCGCCAAGGATATGCTGGGTTCCATCCTGGAACTCGACGACGTCGACGTTTCCGAAGTCATGATGCACCGCCGCCGGGTGGTGACGCTGAACGCCGACAACCCGCCCGAGCAGATCGTCGCCGATGCGCTGGCCAGCAACCACACCCGCATTCCGCTGTGGCGCGGCGAGCAGGAGGAGATCGTCGGCGTCCTCCACGCCAGGGATCTGGCCCGGGAACTGGTGAAGAACGACGGCGATCCATCGAAACTCGACATCGACGAGATCGCCCGGGAGCCCTGGTTCGTGCCCGAAACGACGACCCTGCGCGAGCAACTCAACGCCTTCCGGCGCCGTCACGCGCATTTCGCCCTCGTCATCGACGAATATGGTTCGCTGCAGGGCATCGTGACCCTGGAGGACATTCTCGAGGAGATCGTCGGCGACATCTCCGATGAGCACGATCCGGTCACGGCCGGCATCAAGCCGCTGCCCGACGGCACCTACGAGATCGAGGGTTCGGTCACCATCCGCGATCTCAACCGGCGCTTCGACTGGAATCTGCCCGACGAGGAGGCGACGACCATCGCCGGACTGGTCGTCTACGAAGCGCAGGCGCTGCCCGACAAGGGCCAGATATTCCGTTTCCACGGCTTCACCTTCGAGGTCCTGGAGCGCCGCCGCAACCGCATCAACCGCCTCAGGATCACCCCGCCCGAGAGCGAAGAATAGCGGCCGCCGCGCTTGACTGCCGAACTCGCCGCCATCATTGCGCCTGTCTTCCTCATCGCCGGAATCGGCTTTGTCTGGGGCCGGATGCGGCTGCCCTTCGACACCGCCACGATCACGGCCATCGCCACCAATGTCAGCACGCCGGCGCTGATCCTTGCGACCCTGGCCGGCCTGAAGGTCGGCGCCGGGGCGTTGTCGGAAATGATGCTGGCGGTCGCCCTTACCCTCGTCGGTTTCGGCGTCGCGGGTGGGCTCGCGCTGCTGCTTTTCCGCATGTCGCTCCGGGCTTTCCTGACACCGATGATGATGGCGAATGTCGGCAACATGGGGCTGCCGCTTTGTCTTTTCGCCTTCGGGGAGGAAGGGCTGGCCCTCGGCATTGCCTGTTTCGCGGTCAATGCGGCCTGGCATTTCACCGGCGGCATCGCCCTGGTCTCGGGACGCATGACCTTCCGCACCGTCCTGCGCACGCCCGTGATCCACGCCAGCCTGATCGGCATCGCGCTGATGGCGACGGGCACGGCGCTGCCCGCCTGGCTGCAGAACACGCTGGATGTCCTTGGCGGGATCGCCATCCCGCTGATGCTGATCGCGCTGGGCGTTTCGCTCGCCTCGCTGGAGGCACGCAGTCTTCGCGAGGGCGCGGTTGTGGCCGTGCTGCGCCTGTCGGTCGGACTGTGTGTCGGGTTCGCAGTCGCCGAACTATTGTCGCTGGAAGGCGCGGCGCGCGGCGTCATCCTGATCCAGTCGGCGATGCCGGTCGCGGTCTTCAATTACCTGTTCGCGGCGGCCTACGAGCAACGCCCGGGCGCGGTGGCGGGCTCGGTGCTGATCTCGACCGCCATCTCCTTCCTGACCATGCCGTTCCTGCTGCTGTTCGCCATGGGACGGCTGTAGGCGTCTACAGCCCGGCGATACGGGCGACCGCACCGAAATCGAGATGCGCCTCCAGATGCGCAGCGAGTTCGTCGAGCGTCTGCTCCACCAGGCTGGCGTGGACCAGCGTGTTGTCCGCCTCGGCGCCGAGGCCGGCGAGGAAGGCCCGTCGGAAACCGTCGTCGCCGAACAGCCCGTGGACGTAGCTGCCGAGCACGCGGCCGTCGGCGCTGGCCGCGCCTTCCGGGCGGTCTTCGATCTCCAGCCAGGGCCGCGACCGGTCGGGACCTTCGGTGCGTCCGATATGGATTTCGTAGCCCGAGACCGCCGCCCCGCTCGCCGGGTGGCTGCCCGCCACCGGAACAGTGCGCTTCTCAGCCGTCATCACCGTCGTCACGTCCAGCAGGCCCAGTCCCTCCACCGTCTCGACCGGACCCTCGACGCCTTCGGGATCGGCCACGGTCCGGCCCAGCATCTGATAGCCGCCGCAGAGGCCGAGCACGCGCCCGCCGCGCCGCGCATGGGCCAGGATGTCGATATCCCAGCCCTGGGCGCGCAGATGGCGCAGTTCGCCGGTGGTCGACTTGCAGCCGGGCAGCAGGATCAGGTCCGCATCGCCGGGCAGGGCGCGGCCGGCGGCGACGATCTCCAGGTCGACGCCCGGCTCCGCGGCCAGCGGATCGAGGTCGTCGAAATTGGCGATACGGCTGAAGGCGGGCACGGCGATACGGAACGCGCCCTCGCGCCGGCGCGAACGTCCGGCCAGCTCCATCGCGTCCTCCGCGGGTAGGCGGTCGGCATGGGCGAACCATGGCACCACACCCAGCGCGGGCCAGCCGGTGCGCCGGGCGATCAGGTCGCGGCCGTCATCGAACAGGCTGGAGTCGCCACGGAACTTGTTGACCAGGAAGCCGCGGATGCGCGCCCGTTCGGCCTCCGGAATCAGCGCGTGCGTGCCGACGATCTGCGCGATCACCCCGCCGCGGTCGATGTCACCGGCCAGGACGACCGGGATGTCGGCGGCCTCGGCGAAGCCCATGTTGGCGATGTCGCCGGCGCGAAGGTTGACCTCAGCGGTGCTGCCGGCGCCCTCGACGATCACCAGGTCCGCCTCGGCCGACAGCAGGCGGAAGCTCTCCAGCACCTTCTCCAGCAGTTGCGGCTTCAGCTTCGCGTAGTCGCGGGCGCGTGCGGTCGTCAGCCGCCGGCCCTGGACGACGACCTGCGCCCCGATCTCGCTCTCGGGTTTCAGCAGCACGGGATTCATGTCCACGGTGGGCGGCACGCGACAGGCCAGCGCCTGGGTCGCCTGGGCGCGCCCGATCTCGCCGCCGTCGGCGGTCGCCGCAGCGTTGTTGGACATGTTCTGCGGCTTGAATGGCCGGACCGCAAGACCCCGGTCGGCGAACAGCCGGCACAGGCCGGCCACCAGCATCGACTTGCCGACGCTGGAGCCGGTGCCCTGCACCATGATGGCGGCCCTGGCCACGTTCGCGCCCTCCCGAACCATTACCGCTCAGGCGATAGCCGTTGCGGCGCGCCGGGGAAAGCGTTTCGTCAGGGCACCAGCTTGTAGCCGCCGGGTTCGGTCACCAGGATCTGCGCCTCGGACGGCGATGGCTCGATCTTCTGGCGCAGGCGGTAGATGTGGGTTTCCAGCGTGTGCGTCGTCACCCCGGCGTTGTAGCCCCAGACCTCGTGCAGCAGGATATCCCGCCCGACCGCCTTCTCGCCGGCGCGGAACAGGTATTTCAGGATCGAGGTTTCCTTTTCGGTCAGCCGGACCTTCTTCTCCGACTGCTTGTGGACCATCATCTTCTGGGCGGGCCGGAAACTGTAGGGACCGATGGTGAAGACGGCATCTTCGCTCTGCTCGTGCTGGCGGAGCTGTCCGCGGATCCGGGCCAGCAGCACGCCGACCTTGAACGGCTTGGTGATGTAGTCGTTGGCGCCCGATTCCAGCCCCAGGATTTCCTCGGCGTCCGAATCCGCGCCGGTGAGCATGATGATGGGCATCTTGAACCCGTTCTTGCGCAATGCCCGGCAGACCTCGCGCCCGTCCGTGTCCGGCAGGCCCACATCCAGCAGGATGAGGTCGAAATGCTCCTGCCGCGTCATTTCGATCCCGGCCTGGCCGGAGCTGGCCTCGCGCGTCTCGAATTCCTCGTGCAGACCCAGCTGTTCGGCCAGCGTCGTGCGCAGCGCCTCGTCGTCGTCGATCAGCAGGATCCTCTTGCCGCCCATCATGGTCCAACCCCTCAGTGTCAAATCAATTCTCGAGACATGAGACAAATCTGATCGGCCAACACGCCGTTCAACCTGTTTCATCGCCACAACGCCGGGCCATCACCAATACGTTACATATTCGATTTCAGGTCACATCAACGTGTGAAGGCAAGTGATCGAAATGTGGCGCCCATTGCGGCGCCGGGCCGGATTGCGCGCGCCGAGCCTTCAAGAAGCGGCGACGACGGAGTATAGCTTCCCGCACCGAACCGGAGGAGAACGCAATTACCCCCGCCCCGCCATCCGAACAGCGCCTTCGCGCCGTGCGCGAGGTCGACCGCGCCGCCGCCGATCTGCGCCGGGGTCTCCCGGTCTGCATCGGGGACAAGGTCTCGGCCGGTGTCGCCGTTTCCGTGGAGACGGCGAGCGCAGCCGATTTCCGGGAGATGACGATGTTCGCCGGCGGTCCGGCGCAGCTGGCGCTGACGGCGCGCCGGGCCAATGTGCTGCATATCCTGCCGTCGGGCCATCCGGTGCAGCTCGTGCCGCTGGACGAGCGGCTGAACCGCGACCTCGCCGCCGAGATCGCCGATCCGGAACACGACCTGAGCGGCGGACTTCGCGGCCCGTTTCCGCAAGTGAAGGACTCGCCGCCCGCCTTCGCCGTCGCCGCGGTGCAGCTCTGCAAGATCGCACGCCTGCTGCCTGCCGCCATCGTCGCCCCCCTCGCCGCCGGTGCGGATCCGGACAGCCACGGTCTGATGACGGTTGCGGCCGGGGCGATCATGGCGCGGGAGGCGGATGCGGCGGCGGAGTTGAAGCGGGTGGCGGCGGCCCGGGTGCCGCTGTGGGACGCGGAGAACACCCGGCTGACCGCGTTCCGGCCCGCTGACGGCGGTCTGGAGCATCTCGCCATCGTCGTTGGCGACCCGCCGCGCGACCGGCCGGTGCTGACCCGGGTGCATTCCGAATGTTTCACGGGCGATCTGCTGGGCTCCATGAAGTGCGATTGCGGCGAGCAGCTTCGCGGCGCGCTGGCGGCGATCGCGGCGGAAGGCGGCGGCATCCTGCTGTACATGGCGCAGGAAGGGCGTGGCATCGGCCTGATCAACAAGCTGCGCGCCTACGCGCTTCAGGACCAGGGTTTCGACACCGTCGACGCCAATCTCAGGGTCGGTTTCGAGACCGACGAACGGCTCTTCGCGCCCGCGGCCGAGATGCTGAAGCGGCTCGGCTTCTCCGCCGTGCGGCTGATGACCAACAATCCGGAAAAGGTCGCGGGTCTGGCCGCCGAGGGTATCGAGGTGGTCGAGCGCGTGCCACACAGCTTTCCCGCCAATCCCCACAACGCCGACTACCTGGCGACGAAGAAAAGCCGCACCGGGCACTTTCTTTAGGCGCCGGCCCGCCGGGGGGTGAATTTTCTGCCGGGCGACCGAATGCCGCGATCGCGGCGGCGGCGGAATTCCGCGGTCCCTCTACTGGCCTGTGCCTTGCTTTCGGACGGTCATGGTCATCTATCCCATGAACATGTTTCCGATGCGGGGCGAGCCGCCGCCGGTATCGCCTGAGCCGGCGGCGCAGCCGGAAGGCGCCGCCGGCGAGAGCCAGCTCGGGTTCTGGGATATTCTGGACGTCGTCAATCCGCTGCAGCATCTGCCGGTAATCGGCGCGATTTACCGCCACTTCACCGGCGACCAGATCAGCGCTCCTGCGCGTATTGCCGGGGGGCTGCTGTTCGGCGGCCCGATCGGCATGGCCGCCTCGGCGGCCGATGTCGGCCTGGAAGCGGTCAGCGGCGACGATCTTGGTGGCCATGTCTTCGCCTTGCTGGACGGGCAGGTTGCGCCGGCCGACGGTCGCGCCCTGGCCGAGCACCGCAGCGCGGCCAGCGCCTATGGCGCACAGGGCGGCGGCGGCGGCGTCGGAGCCTACGAGATCGACATCCCCGCCTGATCTTGCGGAGCGATCTCCTGGACGCGTGAATGCACGTCCGGCCCGATCACGTTGGCGAGAAGCGATTGGCGGTGCGGGTCAACACGCCATATCATTGTCCAATTGGGTCAAGCTGACGCCACAATTGGAAAGCAAACGGGGGCAAGCGCAGGCTTGAAGCACGTGTGGGCCACCCATAAATGCGTTGAAGCCTGTTTCCCCAGATACCCGGCTAGGAGCAATACACAGTGACAACCAATCGCATCGATCGACCCGTCGGGCGCGGGGCCGCTGTCGCGCCCCGTCCGGAGCCCGGCCGGTTGATGAGCTACGGCGTGGCCCTGCTGGTCCTGCTGTCCATGCTGATGGCGGCGACCGCGAGCTTCGCCAAGTCGACGCCGGAGAGCTTCGCGCCGCTGGTCAAGCGGCTGAAGCCGGCCGTCGTCAATATTCAGGTGACCCAGCAGGCCGGCAAGGCGGGCCCGCACGAGGGTTTCGAGATGCCGCAGGTGCCGGAGGGCTCGCCCTTCGAGGAGTTCTTCAAGGACTTTTTCGACCGCCGCCAGGAGCAGGGACCCAACCGTCGGCCGCTGACCTCTGTCGGTTCGGGTTTCGTGATCGACAAGGAAGGTCTGATCGTCACCAACAATCACGTGATCGACGGCGCCGACGAGATCCGCGTGTTCTTCCATGACGGCGAGAGCCTGGACGCGGAGCTGGTGGGCACGGACCCGAAGACCGACGTCGCGCTGCTGCGCGTCCAACCGCCGGAGGGCATGTCGCTGACAGTCGCCGGCTGGGGCGATTCCGACACGGCCGAAGAAGGCGACTGGGTCGTGGCCATCGGCAACCCCCTGGGTCTGGGGGGCACGGTCACCGCCGGCATCGTTTCGGCGCGCGGCCGCGACATCCGCTCCGGACCCTATGACGACTTCATCCAGACAGACGCCTCGATCAACAAGGGCAATTCCGGCGGACCGCTGTTCGACACTGACGGCAAGGTGATTGGCATCAACACCGCGATCTTCTCGCAGACCGGCGGCTCCATCGGCATCGGCTTCGCGGTGCCGGCGAACCTCGCCAAGCCGGTGGTCGAGCAGTTGCTGAAGTTTGGCCGCACCAAGCGCGGCTGGCTGGGCGTCCGCATCCAGACCGTAACAGAGGAACTGGCGGAGGGCCTGGGCATGAAGCAGCCGCGCGGCGCCCTGGTTGCCGGTGTCACCGACGACAGCCCGGCCGGCGCGGCCGGCATCAAGTCGGGCGACGTCATCGTCCAGTTCAACGGCCAGGAGATCGATGAGATGCGTGCGCTGCCGCGCATCGTCGCCGAAACCGCCGTCGGCAAGACCGTGCCGGTGGAGGTCTGGCGCAAGGGCGAACTGCAGACCTTCCAGGTCGAACTCGGTGAACTCGAGCAGGCTGAAAAACAGCTGTCGATGACCGAGCCGTCTGAGCCGCGCGAGGATACCAGCAGCACCGTCGGTTCGCTCGGCCTGACGCTCAGCCCGATCACCGAGGCCCTGGCCCAGGAGTTCGGCATCGAGCGCGAGACCGGCGCGGTGGTCACCGAGGTGAATCCCGATTCGTCGGCGGCCGAGAAGGGCCTGCGCCCGGGCGACGTCATCATCGAGGTGAACCAGGAAGAGGTCACCAACCCCAAGGAGGTTGCCGCCGAGGTCGATGCGGCGGCGAAGAACGAGAACCGCTCCGTCCTTCTGCTGGTGCAGCGGGGCGAGGACCGGCTGTTCATCGCGGTGCGCCTGAACCAGTCCTGAGCCGGCTTTCCGGCCAGTGATCTTCCGGAACCCCCGGCGGCCGACGCCGCCGGGGGTTTTGCGTTTCCGGTCGGATGCGGCAATCGGCGCATCGAAGCGGGGGCGTCCCGGGGCTTAATTCCCTTCATGAGCACAATCATCGATTCCGGAGCCGGGGTGCGCGCAGACCGCGACCAGCGCGCGGTGGTCCTCTGGCTCTACGCCGTGGCCGCCCTCGTCTTCGTCATGATCGTCGTCGGCGGAATCACCCGGCTGACCGAATCGGGTCTTTCCATGGTCGAGTGGCGGCCCGTCACCGGCTGGCTGCCGCCCCTGAGCGAGGCGGCCTGGCAGGCGGAGTTCGAGAAGTACAAGGCCTTCCCCGAATACCAGAAGGTCAATGCGGGGATGAGCCTGGCGGATTTCAAGACAATCTACGCCTGGGAGTTCGCCCACAGGCTGCTTGGCCGGATCATCGGACTCGCCTTCTTTGCGCCTCTGGTGTTCTTCCTGGCGACGGGACGGATCCGCCGATCCCAGGCGCCCTGGTTCATCTTCCTGCTGCTGGCGGGCGGCTCCCAGGGTGCGCTCGGCTGGTACATGGTCCAGAGCGGCCTGATCGACAATCCGGACGTCAGCCAATACCGGCTGGCGGCGCACCTGTTCCTGGCCTTCGCGATCTACGCCCTGCTGATCTGGACCGCATGGGCGCTGCGCGGCCGGGGCGCCGCGCCGCCCGCCGTCACGGCGGGCTTCCGGACGGCGGCGACGGTTTTTGGCGTTCTGGCGGCTGTGCAGATTGTCATCGGCGCCTTCGTGGCCGGCACCAATGCGGGCTTTGCCTACAGCACCTGGCCGACCATGGATGGCGACCTGATCCCGCCGTACATGTTCGACACCTCGCCCTGGTGGCTGGCGGCGTTCGAAGACGTCACGACGATCCAGTTCCTGCACCGGACCGTCGGCTATCTGATCGCCGCCGCTGCGGTCTGGCTGTTTTTCGCCGGCCGCCGCATCGGGCGACCTGCGCGTTCCGCGGCAACGGCGGCGCTGCACCTCGTTCTGATCCAGATTGTCCTGGGCATCGCCACCTTGCTGATGGTGGTGCCGGTCTGGCTGGGGGCGCTGCACCAGGCCATGGCTGTGCTGGTCTGGACTGCCGCCGTTTACGCCCTGCGCATGGGCTGGACAGGCCGCCGCCCCGCGTGATCTGGACTTTCCCTCCGCCCGCGCCAGTTTCCGTTCCCGTAAAGCAGTGAGGGAACGAAACGCCATGAACGAGCGGCCGAATTTCGCCGGGTTGAGCGGACTGGAGGCGATCCGCGCCATGATGGACGGCGGACGTGACATCGCCAGCATCGGGCGGACCCTGGATTTCACCCTGGTGGAAGCGGATTTCGGCAAGGCTGTCTTCGAGGCCCGTCCGAGCGAACGGCATCTGAATCCCAACGGTATCGTCCACGGCGGCTATGCTGCGACGCTGCTGGATTCGTGCACCGGCATGGCCATCCAGTCGGCCCTGCCGGCGGGCCGTACCTTCACGACGCTGGAGCTGAAGGTGAACTATATCCGCGTGATGGCCCATGACGGCAGCCCCGTGCGCGCCACCGGGCAGACCATTCATGTCGGCCGCACGACGGCAACGGCGGAGGGCCGCATCACTGACAGCCAAGGCCGGCTGCTGGCGCACGCCACCACGACCTGCCTGATGCTGGAAATTCCGTCGCCGCGCGACAGATAACCGGCCAGTTCGCGAACGAAGGGGAAAAGCACATGACGGGGGCAACGGCGCGGCCACTCTGGCTGATGATCTTGGCGGCGGCGCTGATCGTGTTCCTGGGCATGGGCATGCGATCCACCTTCGGCCTTTTCCTTGAGCCGATCTCCAGCCAGATGGACTGGGGCAGGGAGATCTTCGGGCTCACCTTCGCCATCCAGAACATCGTCTGGGGGATGACCCAGCCCTTCGCCGGCGGCCTCGCCGACCGCTATGGCTCCGGCCGGGTTCTGTCGCTGGGCGGCCTGCTCTACGTCGTCGGCCTGCTGCTGATGGCGGAAGCGACGACGCCGCTGCTGATGCACCTGACCGGCGGCGTCCTGATCGGCCTGGCCCAGGGCCTGGCATCGATGAGCATCGGCATGGCGACGGTCGCGCGGCATACCCCGGTTCATCGCCGAACGCTGGCGATGTCGATCGTCACCATGGGCGGCTCCGCCGGGCAGCTGGCCATCTCGCCGCTCGCGCCGCTGTTCATCGGCAGCTACGGCTATGTCTTCACCCTCGTCATGATGGCGGCGGCGGTTGCGCTGATCATTCCGCTGGCCCTGCCGCTCGCCGGCCGGCCCCCCGCCTACACCGCCGGGCCCAGCCAGAGCTTCGGCGAGGCCATCCGCGAAGCCGGCGGGCATCGCGGCTACTGGCTGCTGATCGGCGGTTTCTTCGTCTGCGGATTCCATGTCGCCTTCATCGGCCTGCATCTGCCGGCCTATGTCGCGGATTCGGGGTTGGAGCCCTGGGTGGGCGGCGTCGCCCTGGCGACGGTCGGGGCCTTCAACATCGGCGGCACCCTGGCCGCCGGCGCGCTGGGCGACCGCTATTCCAAGAAGTACCTGCTCAGTTTCCTCTACTTCGCGCGGGCGGTGGCGATCCTGTTCCTGGTCCTGATGCCGACCACCGTCGAGGTTGTGCTGGTCTTCTCGGCCATGATCGGCGTGCTGTGGCTGTCCACGGTGCCGCTCACCACGGGACTGGTGGGCCAGATTTTCGGTCCCCAGTACATGGGCATGCTGGCCGGCGTCGTCTTCTTCAGCCACCAGATCGGCTCCTTCGGCGGAGCCTATCTGGGCGGCATGCTGTTCGACGCCACCGGGTCCTACGACATCGTCTGGTGGATGAGCATCGCGCTGGGCATTCTCGCCGGCTTGGTGCACTGGCCGATCGACGAGCGGCCGGTCGTCCGGCCGGCCGCCGCCGCCTGAGGTTCAGCCGCCGCGGCCGGCCTTTCTCGCGGCGTCGATCCTGTCGCGCCGCGTGACCCGCGCGGTGGCCGAGGCGCGTATCAGCAGCTTGCCGTCGCCGTCGAACAGCGAGCCCTCCAGGAAGGCGACCGACTTGCCCAGGCGCAGCACCTGGCCCTCGGCCTCCATCGGCCCGGGATAGCCGGCGTTGAGGAAGCTCACCTTCAGTTCCAGCGTCGGTACGAAGACGGCGAAATCCGCCATCGCAACGCAGGCGATGGCCATAGCCTCGTCGACCATGGCGGTCAGGAAGCCGCCCTGGATGACGCCCAGCGGATTGCAGAAATCCGGCTTTGCCGTATAGCCGATGCGAGCGTAGCCGCGATCGGGATCGACATCGATCGGCCTGAACCCGAGCAGTTCCGTCGCCGGCGCGAGCGGTCGGCGCTCGAGAATCTCCAATACGCGCCGGGCGCGGTCCTGGACGTCAGTCATGGTCACTCCGTTGCGATGGACAGGTGGTAGCGGCCTGCAGCCACCCCGTCGGGCAGGGGCGCGGTATGCAGGCGCGGATCCTCGAAGGGCTGGTCCGAAAGCAGCACGGCGCCCGGGCGCATCAGATCGACGACCGCGCCGGCGATGGAACGGGCCAGCGCCAGGCTGGCCGCCTTGTCGCCGGTGCCGATATCGGCATGGACCAGGGCCGCGGGTTCGCCCATGCGCGCCATGGCGCCGGGCAGTTGCTCGGTGAAGTCGCCCAGAAACAGATCTGCCGCCGGCGGCACGCAGTCCGGCTGGGCCCTGACCTCGCGTTCGAAGACGAAGATGCGGCGCCCGGGCAGCAGTGTCCTGAGGTGATCGTAGGTCCGGCCATTGCCCAGGCCGAGTTCCAGCGCCGGCCCCGGCAGGTCAGCGATCATGGCCGCGGCGGCGTCGAGACAGGCGCGCTGCGCCTGCAGCCGCTGGATGAAGGAATCGAGGCGGGACATGGGGCGGGAATCAGCCGCCCTGATGTTCGCGGACTTCGGCGAGTTCCTTCTGCGTCAACTGCAGGTCCCGCGTGGTACGGTCCAGACGCGCCGCGATTTCGCGCATGATCTCGATCGACATCTGCGGGAACTCCGCGACCAGGCGGTAGAACAGGTCCGTGGTGATGCGCAGCGTCGTCAGCTCGGTGGTCGCCTTGACGGTCGCCGTGCGGGGAATATCGCACAGGATCGCGATCTCGCCGAAGAAGCTGTTCTTGTGCAGCTGCGCCACGGTAAGCGGCCCGGCGGGCAGGTTGACGATCACGTCGGCGTCGCCGTCGACGATGACGTACATGCTGTCGCCGCGTTCGCCCTGTTCGCAGATCACCTGACCCGGCTGGAACACCAGGCGCTCCGAGGTGAAGGCGAGCAGCTTCAGCTTCGACTGCTCCACCTTCTGGAACATCGGAATCTGCCTGAGCAGTTCGACTTCTTCATTCAGGCTCATAGGGTCGGTCCTCCCCGAACGCCGGTACTCAGGCGGCCTCGTTGTCGATCATCTCGCGCAGCGCGGTGCCGTCCTTGCTCAGTTCCTCGTACGACCCGCTCTCCACGACCTTGCCGCCCTTGACGACGATCACGTGATCGAAGCGTTCGGCCATCGCGGCGCGGTGCACGCCCCAGATCAGGCCGCCGCCCTCGAAGCGCCGCAGCAGTCCGTCCAGGATGCGCGCCTGGCTGTTGCTGTCGAGCGAGGCCGTCGCCTCCGACAGGATCATCACGTCTGGACGCTTCACGACCGCGCGGGCCAGGGCCAGCCTCTGCCGCTGGGACGCCGAAAGCCGCGAGCCGCCGATACCGGCGTCGTACTCCAGCCCGACCTCGGCGACCGTGTCGACGATTTCAAGTTCCGCCATCAGCTGACGGATCAGCGCGCCGACCCTTTCCTGGGCCTGCGCCTGGCCGTAGGCGATCTTCCCGAACAGGATGTTGTCCAGGATGTTCGCGGCGGCATTGTATTCGTCCGGATGGAAGAAATCGACCGAACCCGTCAGATCGTCGGGCAGGTTCTCGGCGAAGGCCTTGCGCGCCTGAAGGATACGCTCGCGCACCGGTTCCGAGATGATGCCGAGACGATGCCGCGCCGGAATCAGCTTGAAGGGCAGGGACATCAGGCGGAGCTTCTCCTCCTCCCGCATGTCGTCGATCTGCTCCTTGCTGTACTGGGCCAGCAGGGCCTGGTACTCGGGCAGGTCGTCGGCCGAGATGAAGCTGAACTGCTGGAACAGTTCGTGGTCCGGCGGCAGGTCGGAGAACAGTTCCACCATGGTCGCCGCGGCCTGATAGCCCATGGCGATCATCTCGCGTTCCATGTCGACCTTGCGCAGCACCTCGCGGATGTACTCGTGTTCGGCCAGGTTCTTGACGTCGAAGGTGTCACCGACCGGGGTGCCGAAAAGCAGGTTCTCCGCCACCGTGGCGTTGGTGTTGTAGGTTTCGGGATCGTAGCGCTCGATCAGCGCCGCGACCTCGGGGTCCGACATTCGGTCCTCCAGCGCCGCCCGGGCCTTCAGGATGCCCTCGGCGACGTCGGGCTGCTTGTCGGGATCGATGCGCCCGCGCAGGCCGAACTGGTAGATGTCCTCGTCGAGCCCGACGACCTTCAGCGATTCGATGCCCTCGGCCCGCAGGCTCGCGAGGTCGCTGGCGCCGGCGGCGTCGTAATCGGTCCAGTCGGCGGCAGGGTCGTAGTCGAGGTTGCCCGACGCCCGCGCCTCGCGGAGATAGCGCTCGTGCTCGGTCTTTTCCTCGCCCTCATAGGCGTCTTCCGACCTCGGCCGGTGGCGCAGGCCGTAGAACAGGTTGTCGCCGAGCTTCATGTTGAAGATCACCGGCGCGCCGTCGACGAAGGATATGCGCCGCCCGGTGACGGCTTCGGGCAGGGTCGACAGGTCGTGCTCGCCATAGGCGATGGTCCCGCGGTCGGGATCCTCAAGGCGGGCGAGCAGCTGCAACAGTTCCTCGCGCCCGGAACCGCCGCCGCCGACCAGCGCGATCCGCTTCGTCAGCGCCGTCGTCGCCGAAAGACCGTCGATCAGGTTGTTGTTCTGCTCGTCGGTCAGGGTAACGCCGGACAGCTTCATGTCGCCCCGCAGGTGCGGCACCGTCTCCGGCTCCTCCATCAGCCGGTCGGCGGCCATCAGGCCGGCCGGCTGGAACTGTTCGACCACCTGATCGTACTTGATGCGGGCGTCCGCCTGGCGCTGGTAGTAGCCCAGCAGCTCCTTCCACGGCGCGCCGATCTCCTTGTGCGCGCTGATCGCGGCGAACAACGTGCCCAGATCCAGGTCGCCGATGATCACCAGATAGCCGCCGATGGAATAGAACATCACCGGGCCGAGCTGCTGGATGAAGTTGTTCACGAACTTGATGACGAACTTCCAGATGTAGATCTGGAGGCGCACCGTGTAGATGCCGTGCAGGTGGTGGGAGAAGTTGGCCAGTTCCAGGTTGGAGGTGTCGTTGGCGTGGATCTCTGTGACGCCGGTGACGCTCTCGCCGATCTTCTCGGACAGCTTGCGGACGCGGCGCACGCGTTCCTTGCCCATCATGTTCACGCGCTTCTGCAGCTTCGGGATGATGTAGAACTGCAGCGGGTACAGCGCCACGGCCGCCAGCGCCAGCTTCCAGTCCGCGATCAGCATGTAGCCCAGCGACATCAGCATGATGCCGCCCTGCATCACCGGCAGGGAGAAGCACTCGCCGACAAAACCGCCGAGCGGTTCGACCTCGGCGGTGATCATGGAGATCAGTTCGCCCTGGCTCACCTTCCGGAAGGTGCGGCGGGGAAAGCGGAGAATGCGGTTGAACAGGTTGTAGCGCAGGCGGCGCAGCATGCGCTCGGCGGTGACGCCGCGATAGACGTTCAGCGCGTACTTGATGCCCTGCAGCAGCAGGATGTTGGCCAGGAAGACGCCGACAAGGATGAACAGGAAGGTGACCTGATCGAATTCCGGGCCGATGCCGAAGACAGCCTCGGGGAAATCGATCGGCACCTTTTCCGTCTTGGTGGCGACCTCGCCGGCGGCGTTGGTCACCTCGCGCTCGACCTTGCGGAAACCCTGGATGCCCTCGTTGACGATGTTCTCGACAAGGGTGTAGCCCAGCAGGGTCAGCGGCATGTTGATCACAGCCATAGCCACAAGCACGATCTGCTGCTTGTAGCTGTACTTCAGAATGAAGCTGAAGACGTTCCGTTCCATCCGCTTCCCCTCTGATGCGGGCTGAGTGGCCCGCATCCGTACCCCTCCAGGCCATGCGCGCCACGCAACATTAGTTGACCGGACAGGCACCCACAATCTGTGACAGCCGACAATTTGATCATTTACGGTTCTTGCAACGATCTGGCATAGTCCGGCGAAAATCTGGGGCGTATCGGGGATTCGCATGGCTACAAGCCGTGGATCGCGCGTGCTGATTTACAGTCACGACACTTTCGGGCTGGGTCATCTGCGCAGATGCCGGACGATCGCGCATTCGCTGGTCGAGAACCACAAGAACCTGTCGGTTCTTATTCTCTCCGGCTCGCCGATCATCGGCAGTTTCGACTTTCGCGCGCGCGTCGACTTCGTGCGTGTGCCGGGTGTCATCAAGCTGCGCAACGGCGAGTACACCTCGCTGAACCTGCATATGGACATCGAGGACACGCTCGATCTGCGCGCCTCGATCATCCGCCACACCGCGGCCAGCTTCGATCCCGACATCTTCATTGTCGACAAGGAGCCGCTGGGTCTGCGCGGTGAGGTCAAGGCGACGCTGGAGATGCTGAAGAGCCGAGGCACGCGTCTTGTGCTGGGCCTGCGGGACGTCATGGACGAGCCCAAGCTGCTGGCGCCCGAATGGCAGCGCAAGAACGTCATGCCCGCGCTGGAGGATCTCTACGACGATATCTGGGTCTACGGCCTGCCCCAGATCTGCAATCCGCTCGAAGGGATGGAACTGACGCCGAAGGTGCAGTCCAAGATGGTCTATACCGGCTATCTGCCGCGCCGGCCCGGGACGGCCGCGTCTGTCTCTCTGCCGGAGATCACGCAGCGCCCGTTCCTGCTGGTGACCACAGGCGGCGGCGGCGACGGCGAGGGGCTGATCGACTGGGTGCTGAAAGCCTATGAAAGCGACCCGCTGTTACCCTATCCGGCGTTGCTGGCGCTCGGCCCGTTCATGCCGCCGGAACTGCAGGCCAGCTTCCACGAGCGCGCCGCCCAGCTGGAGCGCGTCGAGGCGATCACCTTCGATCCGCATTTCGAGAACCTTATGGCCAGCGCCGCCGGCGTGGTGGCCATGGGCGGCTACAACACCTTCTGCGAGATACTCTCGCTGGACAAGCGCGCCATCATCGTGCCGCGCCGCGTGCCCCGGCTGGAGCAGACGATCCGCGCCGAGCGCGCCGCCGAACTCGATCTGGTGCAGATGATTGCCGACGACGGGGAGCGCGACGCCGCGGCCATGGCGGCCGCGCTCAGGCGGATGCCGCGCCAGAAGCGCCCCTCCGAGGTGGTGGTTCCGGGCCTGCTCGAGGGATTGACCAACGTCAACCGCCTGGCCGAGCCTTGGCTGGTCCGCGCCAAGCCGCGGCTCAGCCGCGCCGAGCGGGCGGTGGGATAGCCGCCGCGACGTTCCGGACCCGGCAAGATGGTTTCCCGCACTGCCTAAAGTGATTAGATAGCCGCCATGGCAATCAACGATTTCATCGAACCCCAGGCCTTCGTGCCCGCCGAGCCCGGTCCGGGGCTGGACGCGGCGACCGCGGAAGCGTTCAACCGTGACGGCTATGTCATCCTGCGCGGCCATGTTCCGGCGGAGACGCTGGGCGCGATCCGCGCCGACGTGGAGGGTCTGGTCAGCCAGAACCACCGGTCGCAGAAGGACATCCATCTCAAATCCGCCGCGATAGAGAACGCGATGCGCTCCGATGTGGTGCAGGGCACGATCGAACGGTTCAACGGCCCCTCGGAACTGCTGCAGAGCTTCGCCTTCACCAAGCTGCCGAACGAGGTGCGTACCAAGCACTGGCATCAGGACGGCGTCTACTGGGGCCTGTCGGATTCCCGGGTCTGCTGCCTGTTCGTGCCCATGACGGCGACGAACGAGGACAATGGCTGCATCTGGTTCGTACCGGGCACCCACAGGCTGGGCCGGATGTACCACTGGGTGGCGACCGACGAGTTCGGTCTGGAGAACCTGGAATGCGACATGAGCGCCTTCCGCGAGCCGGTGCCGATGATCCTGGAGCCCGGCGACGCGGTCGTGGCGCACACCTACACCGTGCACGGCTCCTTCCACAACACCACTGACGAGCCGCGCATCAGCCTCGGGTTCCATTTCCGCCATCGGGACACCGAGCTTCGCCTGCCCGAGCCCTACCGCAAGGCCCGGGCGGCGCGCCTGGGGCGCAACCCCGCCACCGCCGCCTGATGTCCGCGAAACCGCTGAAAAAGCTTGCGCTGAAGTTCGGCTACGACTTCACCTTCCGCAAGCTTCCCCAGCATGCGCTGCGCAACCGCCAGATCAAGCTGCCGCGTGACGTCGAACCGGAGTTCGCCGAGATCTTCGCCCGCGTCGGCGATTACACGATGACCACGCCGGACTGCGTCTACGCCCTGTTCAACGCGACGCGTCACATCGTCGGCCTCGGTATCGAGGGCGAGTTCGTGGAATGCGGCGTCTGGAAGGGCGGCAGCGCCATGACGATCGCGCTCACCCTGAAGCATCTGGGCGTCACCGACCGCCGCATCCGCCTCTACGACACATTCGCCGGCATGACGAAGCCGGACCCGATCGACGTCCGCCAGCGCGACGGCTCCGACACGATCGCGCGCTGGGAGATGCAGCAGAAGGGCGATCACAACGAATGGGCCTATGCACCCCTCGATGAGGTCCGGCGCAACATGGCGGCGACCGGCTACCCGGCGGAGATGATCGACTATGTCGAGGGCAAGGTGGAGGACACGATCCCCGACCGCGCGCCGGAGGAGATCGCGCTGCTCAGGCTCGATACGGACTGGTACCAGTCGACCTATCACGAACTGGTTCATCTCTACCCCAGGCTGACGGCCGGCGGCTTCCTGATCATCGACGACTACGGCGCCTATGAGGGCGCGCGGCAGGCGACGGACCGGTATTTCGACGAGCATGGCGGGCGGCCCTTCCTGCACCGCATCGACACGGCGGCGCGGATCGCCGTCAAGGCCGGCTGAGCCGGCGCGCGATGGCGGGGCGCACGGCGTTCATCCTGAAAGGCTATCCGCGACTGTCGGAAACCTTCATCGCACAGGAGATCCGGGCGCTGGAGCGGCGCGGCCTCGCCATCGATATCTGGTCGCTGCGCCATCCGACCGACCAGGCGGTCCATCCGGTCCACGATGAGATCGAGGCGCCGGTCGCCTATCTGCCCGAGTATCTCAGGGAGGAGCCGGAAAGGGTTCGGCGTGCCATCGCTGCCTGCCGCGAGCTGCCGGCCTACGGCCAGGTGCTGAAGCTGTGGGAGCGCGATTTCGCCCGCGACCCGACCGCCAACCGGGTGCGCCGGCTGGGCCAGGCCTTCGTCATGGCAGCCGAACTTCCGCCGGACGTCGCCTGGCTGCACGCGCATTTCCTGCACACGCCGGCGTCGGTCGCGAGATACGCCGCACTGCTGCGGGGTCTGCCCTGGTCGGTCTCCGCCCACGCCAAGGATATCTGGACCAGCCCCGAATGGGAGAAGCGCGAGAAGCTGGCGGCCTGCGCCTGGGCCGTGACCTGCACAGGCGTGAACGCGGACCACCTCGCCGCGCTGGCGCCCGAGGGCCGGGTGGAACTGGTCTATCACGGCCTCGACCTGAATCGCTTTCCGCCGCCGTCCGCCCCGGCGAAGGCCGCGCCCCCGGTGATCCTCTCGGTCGGCCGGGCGGTGCCGAAGAAGGGCTATGGCGATCTGCTCGAAGCCCTGGCGCGGGTCCGGGCGCCCTTCCGCTTCGTCCATATCGGCGGCGGCGGCGAGATCGGAAAGCTGCAGGCCAGGGCCGCCGAACTCGGCCTCGCCGACCGCGTCGAATGGCGCGGCCCGCAGCCGCAGTCGGCCGTGCTGGCCGCCTGCCGGGAAGCGAGCCTGTTCGCGCTCGCCAGCCGCGTCACCGGCGACGGCGACCGCGATGGACTGCCCAACGTGATCGTGGAAGCGCAGAGCCAGCGGCTGCCGGTGGTCGCGACCGCCGTCTCGGCCATTCCGGAACTGATCCTCGACGGGGAGAACGGTCGTCTCGCCGCAGAAGGAGACGTTGCCGGACTCGCCGCCGCAATCGAGGAATTGCTGGCCGACCCGGGACAGGCGGAGCGCATGGGCCGCCGGGGCGAGGAGATCGTGCGACGCGATTTCGACCTCGACCGCTGCATCGGCCGGCTGGCGCAGCGTTTCGGGCTGGCGGCGGCGTGATGCGTATCGCCTTCTACGCGCCGCTGAAGCCACCCGACCATCCGCGTCCTTCGGGGGACCGGGCGATGGCGCGGCAGATGATCGCCGCGCTGCGCGCCGCCGGCCACGAGGTCTTCCTGGCCAGCCGGCTGCGTTCCCGGGAGGCGGCGGGCGACGCGGCGGCGCAGGGCCGCATCGTCTCCCAGGCCCGGCAGGAGGCGGCGATGCTGGCTGCGCGCCTGCTTGAGGATCCACCGGACCTCTGGTTCACCTATCACGTCTACTACAAGGCGCCGGATCTGATCGGGCCGATGATCTGCGAACGGTTGTCTATCCCCTATGTCGTGGCCGAGGCGAGCCATTCGGCACGGCGTCTGATCGGGCCGCACGCGCATTTCGCGCGGGCCGCGCTGGACGCCATCGCGCGCGCCGACGGCGTGCTCTGCCTGACCGCGCGGGACCGGGCCGGACTGGCTCGCATCGTCGCGCCGGAGAAGCTGTTCGACCTGACCCCGTTCGCCCCCCTGCGCGCCGGGCCGAGGCGGGAGGCGGGCCGGCTGCCGCGGCGGCTGCTGGCCGTCGGCATGATGCGCCCGGGCGACAAGCTGCATTCCTATCGTCTGCTGGCCCGTTCCCTCGCCGGCGTACGCCACCTTCCCTGGCGGCTGACCGTGGTGGGCGATGGCGTCGCCGCCCGGCATGTTCGCCAGGCCTTCGCACCGTACCGCGGCCGGGTGGATTTCGTGGGCGCGCTGCCGGCCGGACGCCTGGCGCGGGTCTATCGTCAACACGATCTGCTGGTCTGGCCGGCGGTCAACGAGGCCTATGGCATGGCCCTGATCGAGGCTTCGGCGCGGGGTCTGCCTGTGGTGGCGGGCAATGAAGGCGGGGTATCCGAGGTCGTCCGCCACGGCGTCAACGGGCTGCTGGTTCCGCCCCGCGACCCGGTCGCCTTCGGCCGTGTCCTGGCGCGGGTGATGACCCAGCGCGCGTTATACAGCCGTCTGCGTCAGCGTGGCTGGGGACATGCCGGCGCACGCCACGGCTTCGCCGCCGCCGCGGCGCGGCTCAACAGCATCCTGGGGCGGATATGCGCATCCTGATGATCCGCCACGGGCGCACGGACTGGAACGCCGGGCGCCGCATCCAGGGCCGGACGGACGTGCCGCTGTCCGCAGAGGGCCGCCTGGAGCAACGCGGCCACACCCTGCCGGCCGACTTCGCCGGCGCCCCGGCCTTTGTCAGCCCGCTCGGCCGGGCGCGTCGGACCGCCGAACTTCTCGGACTCGACAGGGCGCGGATCGAACCGCGGCTGACGGAGATGGATTTCGGCGAATGGGAAGGCCGTACCCACGCCGAACTTCGTGCGGACGACCCTGCGGGTCTGGCGGCGCTGGAGGCGAGGGGGCTGGACATGCGGCCGCCCGGCGGCGAAACCCCGCGCGAAGTGGGCGAGCGGCTGCTCGGCTTTCTGGCGGAACTGGACACGGACCGGGCCATTCTCGTCACCCACAAGGGTGTCATGCGGGCGGCGCTGGCCCGCGCCTGGGGCTGGGACATGACCGCCGATCCGCCGGAGAAGATCGACTGGTCGGCGGGACAGGTCCTCGATTTCGCGGCCGGCGCGTTGCGGCCCGTCACCATCAACCTGCCGCTCCGGCGATGACGGATCGGGTCATGATCCATGTCCAGCACCTGCTGGGCGTCGGCCATCTGAAGCGCATGGCCATGCTGGCCGGCGCCCTGGCCGAGCACGGCGCGGCGGTCACCCTGGTTTCCGGCGGGCCGCCCGCGCCCCAGATCGCGCTGCCGTCCGACGTCGAGTTCCGCCAGTTGCCGCCGGTTCGGGCGAAGGACCTGCGGTTCTCCGGCCTGATCGATGGGGAGGGGCGGGACGTCGACGACGAGTTTCTCGGCCGCCGCCGCGACAAACTGCTGGCGATCTTCGAAGAACGCCGGCCCGACATTCTGGTGATCGAACTTTTTCCGCTCGGCCGCCGCCAGCTTCGCTTCGAACTGCTGGCGCTGCTCGACCAGGCGCAAGGGCGCTGCCGGACCATCGCCTGCTCGGTCCGGGACATCGTCAACCGCCGCCCCGCTCGGGAGTCCGAAGCGCTGGCCTGGCTGCAGCAGTATTTCAACCTGCTGCTGGTCCATGGCGATGCCCGATTGACGCCGATCGTCGACAGCGTACCGGGGATCGGCGCTTTCCGGGGACGAATCGTGCACACCGGATATCTTGCGGAGCCCATGCCGGGGCCGGCCGGCGAGGGCGAAATTCTGGTCTCGGCCGGTGGCGGGGCATCAGGGGAGCGGCTGTTCGAGGCTGCGGTCGGGGCCTCGGCGTTGCTGCGCGGCAAGGTTCCGTACCGCTGGCGGTTCCGGCATGGCGCGGGAACGCCGTCCGCGCGGTTGAAGGAATGGCGGGCGGCGGCCGCATCGGGTTCGGTCTTCGAATCAGTGGCGCCGGATTTCCGAGCCCGTCTGCGCGGGGCGGTGCTTTCGGTGTCCCAACTGGGTTACAACACGGCCGTAGATCTTATGCAGTGCGGAACCCGGGCTGTGGTCGTACCGTTCGAAGGCGAGAGCGAGACCGAACAGCTGCGCCGGGCGGCGGCGCTGGCGCCCTTCGGGCTGCGCGTGGTGCATGAATCCGGCCTGGCTGCGCCGGCGCTCGCCGCCGCCGTCCGGACAGCGCTGTCGGCTCCGGCGCCGGTCTTCGCGGGCGCCGTCGATCTGGACGGGCTGACGTGCGCCGCCGAGACCCTTCTGGCGCGCCAATGACCCAAGGGGCAGGGGAATACCGCTATCCGCCGCGGGCGCTTCGCGGAGACTATCTCAGGGCGGTGATCGGCCTCACAGTCTTTGCCGGTCCGGCATTGTTTGTCCCACTTTCTTCTGTCATGGTCTGGCTGCTCGGTGCACTTGGCCTTCTTTTTGCTGGGTTTGCGGTCAGGACGGTGGCGCGGCAGTTGAGCGTCACGATCGTCGATGCGGAGGCGGTCCGTCAGCGCGGTCCGCTGGCGAGGTCGGTGCGATGGGACGAGTTGGACGAGGTGACGTTGAGATTTTATTCAACCTGGCGCGATAGAACGTCGGGGTGGATGCAATTGAACATCAAGGGGGGCGGCGCAGCGATACGCGTGGATTCGGCGATGCAGGACTTCGACCGGTTGGCCGAAGCGGCCTTTTCCGCCGCCGCGGAGCGCGGAATCGGTTTTGACGCCATGACACGGCAGAATGCGGGCGCCATGGGCTTGGACCTTCCCGAACAGGTTGGGGGACCGTTCTGAATGAGCACGAACGTGCTGCGCGTGCGCGACCTGAAGGTCGAGTTCCATGTATCCGAAGGCGTGATCAGGGCGGTCGACGGCGTCTCCTTCCGGGTGCCCCAGGGCAAGACGGTCGCGCTGGTCGGCGAATCGGGCTCGGGCAAGACGGTCATTTCCCAGGCGATCATGGGCATCCTGCCCAAGGCCGCGCGCATCGATCAGGGCGAGATCCTGCTGTTCGATCCCGAGAAGCCGGGCAGCTTCGTCGACATCACCAAGCTGAAACGCGACGGCGCCCAGATGCGGCGGCTGCGCGGCTCCAAGGTCTCGATCGTGTTCCAGGAGCCGATGACCAGCCTGTCGCCGCTGCACACCGTCGGCGACCAGGTGTCGGAGGCGCTGCGCCTGCACAATGAGAAGGGCGAAAAGTACGCCCGCGAGGTGTCCGAGGAAATGCTGGGCCTGGTCGGCTTTCCCGATCCGGCCAAGGCGATGCGGACCTATCCGTTCGAGCTGTCCGGCGGCCTGCGCCAGCGCGCGGTGATCGCCATGGCGCTGGTTTGCCGGCCGGCGCTGCTGATCGCCGACGAGCCGACGACCGCGCTGGACGTGACCATCCAGGCGCAGATCCTGAAGCTGATGAACGATCTTCAGGCAGAACTGAAGATGGCCATCCTGATGATCACCCACGATCTGGGGGTGGTCGCCAACATGGCCGACGAGATCGTCGTCATGTACCACGGACGGGTGATGGAGCGGGGGACGCTGCACGATATCTTCGACGCCCCCGAGCACCCCTATCTGAAGGCGCTGCTCCGCGCCGTGCCGCGCTTCGACATGGAGCCTGGCGAGCGCCTCGTCCCGATCCGGGAGATCAAGACCAAGGTCGGCAGCAAGCTTATGGAGAAGAAGGCGCACTGGCCCACGGACCAGGCCGATTCCGACAAGCCGATGCTGCAGGTCAAGGGACTTTCCAAGAGCTTCGCCATCAAGAAGAGCGGCGTTCTGACCTCCAAGGAGGCCGCCCGCGTGCTGGCCGTCGAGGATGTCAGCTTTCACATCAAACGCGGCGAATGCCTGGGCCTGGTCGGCGAGTCGGGCTGCGGCAAGACCACGACCTCGAAGGTTCTGATGCGCGCGCTCAGCCCGGACAGCGGCGAGGTCACCTTCAACGACCGCGGCAACATGGTCGACGTGCTGAGCCTGAAGGGGAAGGGGCTCTTCGACTACCGCCGGAAGGTCCAGTTCATGTTCCAGGACCCGTTCAGCTCGCTCAATCCGCGCATGACGGTCCTGGACATCATTTCCGAACCCCTGGTGATCCACAAGGTCTGCGCCAAGGAGGAGCGGGTCGAGCGGGTGCGCGAACTGATGAACCTTGTCGGCCTGGACGAGCGCTTCCTGCGCCGCTATCCGCACAGCTTCTCCGGCGGCCAGCGCCAGCGCATCGGCATCGCCCGCGCGCTCGCGCTGCAGCCCGAACTGCTGATCTGCGACGAACCCGTTTCCGCCCTCGACGTGTCCATCCAGGCGCAGGTGCTCAACCTGCTGAAGGATCTGAAGGAAGAGCTGGGGCTGACTTACCTGTTCATCTCCCACAACCTCGCCGTCATCGACTACATGGCCGACCGGATCGCCGTGATGTGCCAGGGGCGGCTGGTGGAGACGGCCGAACGCCAGACCCTGTTCAACAACCCCATCCACCCCTACACGCGCGCGCTGCTCAACGCGGTGCCGAAGCCCGATCCCGACGAACGGCTCGACCTGACGGCGCTCATGGAGGGCAAGGCCTCGATCCCTTCGGAGTGGCCGCGGCCCTTCACCGTCGATGGTTCGACCGAGCTCGAGCTGATCGACATCGGCGGCGGACACTGGGTCCGCGCGGCGCGCACCGCCGATATCAGGGAGATCGCGGCATGATCCGATGGCTCGCAGCCTTGTTCGTCGGGCTCAGCGCGGTCACCGGCGCGGCGGCAGAGAGCTACATCGAAACCCCGTGGTTCGAGCAGCAGGTCGAGTCCCGCGAACTGCCGCCGGTCAATGAGCGGCTGCCGGACGAGCCACTGGTGGTCAGCTATGGCCAGAACAGGTCTGCCGGCCTGCATGGCGGCGATCTCAACATCCTGATCCCGCGCGACCGCTATCTGCGCCACATGGTAGTCTACAGCTACGCCCGGCTGGTCGGCTATGATCGGAACTACGATTTCGTCGCCGACATCGCGAAGGACTTCACGGTCGAGGAAGGCCGCATCTTCACCTTCCACCTGCGCCGCGGACACAAGTGGTCCGACGGTCATCCGCTGACGTCGGATGATTTCCGCTATTTCTGGGAGGATCTGGTCCTCAACGAGGAACTCAATCCCGGCGGCGTTCCGGCCTATCTGCAGGTCGAGGGGCATTCCCCGGTGGTGGAGTTCCCCGACAAATACACCGTCCGGTATACCTGGCCGGCGCCGAACCCGCAGTTCCTGCCGCGCCTCGCCGGCGCCTCGCCGCTGTTCATCTACCGGCCGGCCCACTACCTGAAGCAGTTCCACGTCAACCACGCCGATCCCGAAGAGCTGGCGCGCAAGGTGGAGGCGGCGCAGCGGCCCAACTGGGCCTCCCTGCACAACCGCCGCGACCGGATGTACCGCTTCGACAACATCGAACAGCCGACGCTGCAGCCCTGGAAGAACCGCACTGAAGACAAGTCGACGGGCCGCTTCGAGGGGGTGCGCAATCCCTACTTTCACAAGGTCGACGAGAACGGCCGGCAGCTTCCCTATCTGGACCGCATGATCCTGACCGTCGCCTCGCCGGCGCTGATTCCGGCCCAGGCCGGCTCCGGTCAGACCGATCTGCAGGCGCTGGGGATCCGGCTGGTGGACTGGACCTTCCTGAAGGAGGCCGAGGACCGCGGCAATTACGACGTCTACGCCTGGGAGACGGCCATGGGCGCGGAAATGGCTCTGTTCCCCAACCTCAACTACGGGGATCCATACTACCGAGAGCTGCTCCGCGACGTCCGGTTCCGCCGCGCCCTCTCCCTCGCCATCGACCGGGAACTGATCAACGAGGTGATCTATTTCGGCGATGCGCGGGAACAGAACAACACCGTGCTGCCGCGCAGCCGCCTTTATGAAAAGAGCTACGCCAAACGCTGGGCGGAATACGACCCCGAGCGCGCAAACGCACTGCTCGACGAACTCGGCCTGACGGAACGGAGCGGCGGCATCCGCCTGCTGCCCGACGGGCGCAAGCTGGAAGTGATCGTCGAGACTTCGGGCGAGGATCCGCAGCAGATCGACATCCTGGAACTGATCGGCGAGACCTGGCGCGAAGTCGGCGTGAAGCTGTTCATCAAGCCCTCGCAGCGCGACACCTTCCGCAACCGCGTGTCCGCGGGCCTGGCGATGGTTTCGGTCTGGAACGGCATCCAGGCGGGCCTGGCCACGCCGGAGATGAGTCCCGAGGAACTGGCGCCGACCAGTCAGCTCGGCCTGCAGTGGCCGAAATGGGGACTGCATCACGAATCGGGCGGCACCATGGGCTCGCCGCCGGACATGGAATTGCCGTCGAAGCTTCTGGAGCTCTACAAGGACTGGAAGCTGTCGACCGACACCGCCGAGAAACGCCGCATCTGGCACGAGATGCTGGAGATCAACGTGGAGCAGGTCTACTCCATCGGCGTCGTCACCTCCGTACCGCAGCCGGTCGTGGTGCGCCGCGGCCTGCGCAATGTGCCGAAGAAGGGCGTCTACCACTGGGATCCGGGCGCCTATTTCGGCATCTACAATCCGGACACGTTCTGGTACGAGCCCGAATCCCTGCGCACCGCCGCCCGCTGAAGACGGAACGAGACCAGACGATGTTCACCTACATCATCCATCGCCTGCTGATCATGATCCCGACACTGGTCGTGATCTCGATCGTGACCTTCGTGATCATCCAGCTCCCCGAGGGCGACTACCTGTCGAACCTGGTCAAGGAACTGCAGGCCCAGGGCGAGGCCGCGGCGCTGGAGCGGGTCGAATTCCTGCGTCAGCAATACGGCCTCGATGAACCGGCCATCGTCCAGTACGGCATGTGGGTCGGGCTCTGGCCGGGGCCCAACGGCTTTGACGGCATCCTGCAGGGCAACTGGGGCTGGGCCTTCGAACAGGACCTGCCCGTGGCCGATGTGGTCGGCGACCGTCTGTTCCTGTCTATGCTGCTCAATTTCACCACGATCCTGTTCATCTACATCGTCTCGTTCCCGATCGGCGTCTATTCGGCGACAAGGCAGTACTCGATCGGCGACTACGGCTTCACCTTCCTCGGCTATCTCGGCCTGGCGACGCCGAACTTCCTGCTGGCGCTGATCATCATGTATTTCGGCAATCTCTGGTTCGGCGTCTCCATCGGCGGCCTGATGGACCCCGAATACCTCTCGGAGGGCTGGTCGCTCGGCAAGGCGGGTTCCGTGCTGGCGCATCTGGTGGCGCCGGTGATCGTCATCGGCACCGCAGGCACCGCCGGCATGATCCGGCGGCTGCGCGCCAACCTGCTGGACGAACTGCAGAAGCAGTATGTGGTGACTGCACGCGCCAAGGGCGTGCCGCCCGGCCGGCTGCTGATCAAGTACCCCGTGCGCATGGCGCTGAACCCGTTCATCGCCGACATCGGCAACCTGCTGCCCGCCGTCGTTTCCGGCTCGGCCATCGTCGCCGTGGTGATGCAGCTGCCGACGCTCGGCCCGATCCTGCTGCAATCGCTGCAGAGCCAGGATCAGTATCTTGCCGGCTCCATCCTGATGTTCCTGGCGTTCCTCACCGTGGTCGGCATGCTGATTTCCGACCTTCTTCTGGCGATGCTCGATCCCCGGATCCGGCTGGGCGGGGGCGTAGCGAAATGAGCGTTTCGGACTCCGAGGACAAGCTGCGTCACTGGGTCGACGATCAGCCCTTCGACCCCCAGTCGCGCGAGACGCTGACGCCGGAGCAGGAGAAATTCTACCTCGCCTCCCAGTGGCAGCTCATGTGGTGGAAGTTCCGCCGCCACAAGCTGGCGATGATCTCAGCCGCGGTGCTGGCGCTGTTCTACCTCTCGGTGCTGATGAGCGAATTCATCGCGCCCTACGACCTCAACACCCGCGATGCCAAGCACATCCTGGCGCCGCCGCAGACGATCCACTTGTTCCACGACGGCAGCTTCGTCGGTCCCTTCGTCTATGGTTACGACCTGGAGAAGGACGAGGTGATGCGTCAGCGCATCTACACACCCAGCCCGGAAAAAGTGCAGCCGCTGCGCTTTTTCTGTCTGGGCGACAGCTACGATTATTTCGGCCTCGTGCCCGGCAGCTTCCATTTCGTCTGCCCGGCCGAGGGCGGTTCGTTCTTTCTGCTCGGCACCGACCGGCTCGGACGCGACATCTTCAGCCGCATCGTCCATGGCGCGCGGATATCTCTCACCGTCGGTCTGTTCGGGATCACGCTGTCCTTCATCCTCGGCATCGTGATGGGCGGCATCTCCGGCTATTACGGCGGCTGGGTCGACAACATCATCCAGCGGATCATCGAGATGATCCGTTCCTTCCCCGAACTGCCTCTGTGGATGGCGCTGTCGGCGGCGCTGCCGGCCAACTGGTCGCCCTTGCTGATCTTCTTCGGCATCACGGTGATCCTGGCGCTGTTCGACTGGCCATCGCTGGCCCGCGCGGTCCGTTCCAAGCTGCTGGCGCTCCGCGAGGAGGACTTCACCGTGGCGGCCCAGCTCATGGGGGCGAGTCCGACCCGCGTCATCGGCCGCCACCTTCTGCCCAGCTTCATGAGCCACCTGATCGCCTCGGCGTCCCTCTCGATTCCGGCGATGATCCTGGGCGAGACAGCGCTTTCCTTCCTGGGCATCGGCCTGAGGCCGCCGATCACCTCCTGGGGCGTGCTGCTCAACGAGGCGCAGAACCTCAACGCCGTGGTGCTGACGCCCTGGCTGCTCTGGCCCATGGCGCCGGTGATCATCATCGTGCTGGCGTTCAACTTCATGGGCGACGGTCTGCGCGACGCCGCCGATCCCTACAAGTAGCGGCAAGGCAGGCGCAGCATGTGCGGTATCGCCGGCTGGTATCTGCCGGCCGGCTCCGCGCCCGGCGCCGCAGCGCTGAAGGCCATGACCGACCGGATCGCCCATCGCGGTCCGGACGGCGAGGGCGCGCTGCTGGCGACCAGTCCCGACGGCGCATGGCAGGGAGCGCTGGGTCACCGACGGCTGGCGATCATCGATCTCTCGACCGGCGACCAGCCAATGCATTACACCGCGCCCGACGGGCGGCGGCTGTCGATCGTCTTCAATGGCGAGGTCTACAATTTCCAGGCCCTGCGCACGGAACTGGCGGCGCTGGGCCACGCCTTCCGGACCACTTCCGACACCGAGGTCGTACTCGCGGCGCACGCCGAATGGGGACCGGGATCGGCAGAGCGGCTGCGGGGCATGTTCGCCCACATCATCTGGGAGCATGAGCAGGGCCGCATGACGGTCGTCCGCGACCGCTTCGGCAAGAAGCCCGTGTTCCTCGCGCGGCGGCCGGAGGGCGGATTCTACTGCGCTTCCGAGATCAAGGCGCTGCTGTCTGCGCCGGGTGTCGAGGCGCGGCTCGACCGCTCGGTTCTGCCGCATTACCTGAACTACCGTTACGTGCCCGGCCCGCATACCTTCTTCGAAGGGATCGAGAAGCTGCCGCCCGCGAGCATCGCCGTCTGCGAGGGCGGTGAAGTCACGGTCAGCCGTTACTGGACGACGCCGGACAGCCGGGTCGAGCCGCGCGCCGCCGGGGGCGATCCGGTAGCCGCCTTCATGGACAAGCTGCAGGAAGCCGTCTCACTGCGCATGATCGCCGATGTGCCCTTCGGCGCGTTCCTCTCGGGCGGCATCGACAGTTCGGCTATCGTCGCGCTGATGAGCCGGGTGAGCGGGCCGCCGGTCAACACCTTCTCCGTCGGCTTCGCCGAGGGCGAATACAGCGAACTCGGCTACGCCCGCCAGATCGCGGGGCAGTTCGGCACGCGCCATCACGAACTGGAGGTCTCGGCGGACACGCTGATGGACTGGCTGCCCGAGCTCATCGGCTTTCGCGATGCGCCGGTGGCCGAGCCCTCCGACATCCCCATTCACCTGCTGTCGGCCGAGGCCCGCAAGTCGGTGAAGATGGTGCTGACCGGCGAAGGCTCGGACGAGATCCTGGCCGGCTATCCGAAGCACCGCGCCGAGCGTCACGCTGCGCGTTATCACGCGCTGATGCCGGGCGTCCTGCATGAAGGCCTGGTCCGGCCCGTGGTCGCCGCGCTCCCCTACCGCTTCCGCCGCATCAAGACGCTGTTCGACAGTCTGTCGGAGCGGGATGTGCGCGACCGCTTCCCGCGTTGGTTCGGGGTGCTGGGGCCGAAGGCGCTGGCGCGGCTGCTGAAGGCCGGCATCGAACCGGCCGGGCTCGACCCCACCCCCTTCGAGGTCCGTGAAGGCGCGAGTCCGCTCCGGCGGCTGCAGCATTTCGATCAGACCTCCTGGCTGCCCGACAACCTGCTGGAGCGTGGCGACCGCATGACCATGGCGGCCTCGATCGAGGCGCGCATGCCCTTCATGGACCACGAACTGGCGGAACTGGTCGCCAGCCTGCCCGACGACTGCCGCATCCGCGGCGGCGAGGACAAATGGCTGCTGCGCGAAGGCATGCGCCGCATCCTGCCGCGCGAAATCCTGGAGCGGCCCAAGGTCGGTTTCCGCGTACCGGTGAACGAATGGTTCCGCACCACCATGCGCGACTGGGTGCGCGACCATCTTGCCGGGGCTGACAGCCGCTCGGCGGTGTTCTACGAAGGGACGGAGCTGGCCCGGATACTGGACGACCACGAACAGGGCCGTCAGAATCACGAAAAGCTGATCTGGACGCTCGTCACGCTGGAACTGTTCCTGCGCCGCTATGCCCTGAACCCCTGAGGCCCCGCCGGATGAACGAAGCTCAAGTCGCCGATTTCTGGGAGACGCACCCCTGCGGCGATCATCAGGTCGGCGGGCTGAAGGACGACTATCTCGACTTCTTCGACCGTTACGACGCCTTCCGCTACGCCAAGGAAGGCCACATCCTGGGCTGCCTCGACGCCATCGACTGGCGCGGCAAGAAGGTGCTGGAGATCGGCCTGGGGCAGGGCGCGGATTCCGAACAGATCATCCGCCGCGGCGGCGAATGGTCGGGTCTGGACCTGACCAACGAGGCCGTCGACCGAACCCGCACGCGCCTCGGCCTGCGCGGCCTGCCCTTCGACGAGATCAGGCAGGGTTCGATCCTGGACGCGCCCTATCCGGACGACAGCTTCGACATCATCTTCAGCCATGGCGTGCTGCACCACGTGCCGGATATTGCGACGGCCGAAAAGGAACTGCGCCGCCTGATCCGCGACGATGGCGAACTGGTGGTCATGATGTACGCGAAGTGGTCGCTGAACTACCTGCTGGCGATCGCCGTGCTGCGCCGCCTCGGGCTCGCTGCCATGATGACGATGGGCATGCGCGGCTCCGGCATCTACGCCGAGCACTACGACAACGCGAAACAGGCCGGGCTCGGCGAATATCTGAAGATGTCGAACTTTATCCACCGAAGTACCGACGGCGCCGGCAATCCCTACAGCAAGGTCTACGACCGCGCGGAACTGGAGAAGGACTTCCCCCATTTCCGCGTGACGCGGACCTACAAGCGCTTCATGTACGCGCCGCCCCTGCCGGTGACCAACTGGCCGGGCGGGCGTTTGATGGGATGGCATCTCTGGGCCCATCTGAAGCCCCGATGAGGCGGGCTGTCGGATGGCTGTCCGGTCTCGCGCTCCTTCTTGCCGCGCTTCCCGCGCCCGCCGCCGCGCAGGAGCGGATCGACATGGCGCTGGTGCTGTCGGTCGACACCTCGACCAGCGTCGACAATGGCGAATTCCGGCTGCAGATGGCGGGGCTGGCGACGGCCTTCCGCCATCCGTCGGTGCAATACGCCATCCTGACCGGCGCGCCGCGCGGCCTGGCGGTTACCCTGGTGCAGTGGTCGGGCGCCGGCGCCCAGGCGCAGGTCATCCCGTGGATTCTGATCCGGGAGCAGGCGGACGCCGACCGGCTCGCCAACCGCATTTCCGCGACCGGACGGCAGGTGGTCGGCGGCCGCACCGCGCTGGGCGAGGCCATGGCGCATGGCGTGGCCCTGCTGGCGGAGCTCGAGCACGCGGCACTGCGCCACGTCATCGACATTTCCGGCGATGGCGGCTCCAACGAAGGCCGGCTGCCGACCGAGGCGCGGGAACTGGCCCGCAGCGCCGGGGTGCAGATCAATGCCGTCGCCATCCTGAACGAGGAGCCGCGGCTGGATCACTATTTCCGCTCCGACGTCATCGTCGGCCCCGGGGCTTTTCTGGTCACGGCGACGGACTATGTCGATTTCGCCCGGGCCATCCGCCTGAAGCTGGTGCGGGAGATCCTGGGCACGCCCATCGCCTTCGAGGACAGCGGACGACGCCATTATGAATGACGGAACGGACGGCTACTGGCAGGCGGTGACGCTCACCGACCTGGCCAGCCTGGAGGACATCGACCGGGCGCTGGGCGAACTGCCGCTGTCGACGGCGGTGTTCCGCGCCGACGACGGACGCTGGCGCGTCGAGGCGATCCTGGATCACGAGCCCGCCGAATGGCCGCTGCCGGGCGAGACCACGATCCAGCCGCTGGTCGAGCAGGACTGGGTGGCCCAGTCGCAGGCCGCCTTGCCGGCCATCCGTATCGGCCGCTTCCACATCCGCGGCGGCTGGGACTCGCCGCCGCCAGCCGGGATCATCGACCTGGTGATCGAGGCCGGTCAGGCCTTCGGCACCGGCCGCCACGAAAGCACCTCGGGCTGTCTGACGCTGTTGCAGGGCGTCGCGCGCCGCCGCCCCATCTGCCGCGTGCTCGACGTCGGCACGGGGGCGGGCATTCTGGCCATCGCCGCGGCTCGCCTGACCGGCGCCGTCTGCACCGGCACCGACATCGATCGCCGCTCGGTCGAGGTGGCGCGCGAGAACGCCTGGATCAACGACGCCGCCCACCGCTGCCGCTTCGAAGTCGCCGACGGCGTCCGCCAGCGCTGGGTCGCGGCGCGCGGGCCCTATGACCTGGTCTTCGCCAACATCCTGGCGCGGCCGCTGGTCGACATGGCCGGCGGCATCGCCGCCCGGGTCGCGCCGGGCGGGGATCTGATCCTGGCGGGACTATTGACCCGGCAGATGCCGATGGTCATGTCACGCTATCGCATGGAAGGGCTGGTGCTGGCAGAGCACTGGCGTGAAAACGGCTGGAGCGCGCTGCGTCTCCACCGCCCGGGGGAGAGACGATGACGAAGCAACGGATCGGCCGGCTGCGGGCGGAACTGGCGGCGCAGCAGATCAACGGCTTCATCGTTCCGCGCAATGACGAGCATTTCGGCGAATGGGTGCCGGCCTCGGCCGAGCGCCTGGCCTGGCTGACCGGCTTCACCGGTTCCGCGGGTTTCGCCATCGTGCTGGACGACCGCGCCGCCGTTTTCGTCGATGGCCGCTATACCCTGCAGGTGCGCGACCAGGTCGACCTGGACCTCTTCGAGCCGCGCCACATCACCGAGGAGCCCGCGGGCGACTGGCTGCGGGAAGCGCTGAAGGCCGGGGACCGGCTGGGCTACGACCCCTGGCTGCACACGGAGGAAGGGCTGAAGCGCCTGGCGAAGGCCGCCGATGCCGCCGGGGCCGCGCTGGTTCCCGTGGACCGCAATCCGGTGGACGCCATCTGGACCGAACGCCCCGCCGCGCCCATGGCGCCGGTCGTGCCCCACGAAGACAGGTTCGCCGGCAGGCCGTCGGCCGAGAAGCGCGCGGAGATCGCCGCGGAACTGGCCGGGAAGGGCGTCGACGCCGCCGTGCTGACACTGCCGGAGTCCTTCGCCTGGCTGCTCAACATCCGCGGCGGCGACGTCCCCCGTACGCCGCTGCCGCTCGGTTTCGCCATTCTGCACGCCGACGCGGCGGTCGATCTCTACATGGCGCCGGAGAAGCTGTCGGACGCGACCATCGCGCATCTGGGCGGGGAGGTGCGCCGTCATGCGCCGGGCGACTTCCTGGACGGGCTCGATCGGCTGGCGGACAGGACCGTGCTGGTGGACAAGGCCACCGCCGTCGCCGCCGTCACCGAGCGCCTCGCCGCCGCGGGCGCGAAACTGGTCCGGGGGAGCGATCCCACCGCGCTGCCCAAGGCGCGCAAGAACGAAGCCGAGATCGCCGGCGCCCGCGCCGCCCATGTCCGCGACGGCGCGGCGGTGACGAAGTTCCTCGCCTGGCTGGACGCGCAGGCGCCGGGCACGGTCGACGAGATGACCGCGGCGGAGAAGCTGGAGGGCTACCGCCGCGAGGACAACCTGATGCGCGACCTGTCCTTCGATACCATTTCCGGCTCCGGCCCCAACGGCGCCATCGTCCACTACCGGGTGACCGAGGAGACCAACCGCACGCTGGGGGCGGGCGAGCTCTTCCTGGTCGATTCCGGCGCGCAGTATCTCGACGGCACCACCGACATCACCCGCACCGTCGCCATCGGCGAGCCCAGCGCCGAGATGCGGGAGCGCTTCACCCGTGTGCTCAAGGGCCATATCGCGCTGGCCACGGCGCGCTTCCCGAAGGGCACGACCGGCAGCCAGCTCGACACCCTGGCGCGCCTGCCGCTGTGGCAGGCGGGACTGGACTTCGACCACGGCACCGGCCACGGCGTCGGCAGCTATCTGTCGGTCCACGAGGGGCCGCAGCGCATCTCCAAGCTGCCGAACGCTGTCCCGCTCGAGCCCGGCATGATCGTCTCCAACGAGCCCGGCTACTACCGCACCGGCGAATACGGCATCCGCATCGAGAACCTGGTCACGGTGGTCGCGGTGGAGACGCCGGGCGGCGAGCGCGAGACCCTGGGCTTCGAGACCCTGACCCATGCGCCCATCGACCGCCGCCTGATCGACGCCGACCTGCTGACCGCGGCGGAGCGCGACTGGCTCAACGCCTATCACGCCGGGGTGCGCGAAAGGCTCGGCGCCCTCGATGCCGACACCGCCCACTGGCTGACCGAGGCGACGCGGCCGATCTGACCGGCTCCCCGGACCCCCGCACAGGGGGGCGGGGGTGACAGGGAATGCGTGCTCGGGGAGGCCCATCGAGGGACCCCCATGACAGCCGCGCGGCTTCCTGAAAGAATGGCGCGGTCAATCTCGGGGGAGGGGACCATGACCGCGAAACACATCATCGACATGTCCGGCAAGGTGGTGGTGATCACCGGCGGCAGCCGCGGGCTGGGCCGCGAGATGGCGCTGGGCTTCGCCGAGGCGGGGGCCGACCTGGTCATCGCCAGCCGCAAGCTGGAGAACTGCGAGGCCGTGGCCGACGAGATCCGCGCGCTGGGCCGGAAGGCGCTTCCGCTTGGCGTCCATGTCGCCGACTGGGAGGACTGCGACCGTCTCGCCGACGCCGCTTATGACGAATTCGGCAAGGTCGACGTGCTGATCAACAATGCCGGCATGTCGCCGATCTACGACCGCCCCGTCGGCATCACCGAGACGCTCTACGACAAGGTCCTCGATCTCAACCTGAAGGGGCCGTTCCGCCTGATGGCCAATATCGGCGAGCGCATGATCGCGGACGGCGGCGGCGCAATCGTCAATATCTCCTCGGTGGCCGCGATCCGGCCGAAGAAGAACATCATCACCTACGCCGCGGCCAAGGCGGGGCTGAACGCCATGACCGAGGCCATGGCCGACGCGCTGGGCCCGACCGTGCGGGTCAACTGCATCATGCCCGGCCCGTTCCTGACCGACATCTCGAAAGCCTGGGACATGGAAGCCTTCGAGGCGCGCGCGCGCAGCTCCATCGCGCTGCAGCGCGGCGGCAAGCCCGACGAGATCGTCGGCGCCGCGCTCTATCTCGCCTCCGAGCACGCCGGCTACACCACCGGCGCGATCATCCGTATCGACGGCGGCAGCCACTAGGCGCTAAACAGAAAACGCCAATCAGGAGAGGATCACCGCCCGATGTCCACCGACCCCCGCGCCTTCGACGGCGTCAACGTGCTCGACTTCACCCAGGGCATCGCCGGCCCGCACGCCACCATGCTGCTGGCCCAGCACGGCGCCAACGTGATCAAGGTGGAGCCGCCGGAGGGCGACTGGGGACGCGGGCTCGGCGCGGTCTATGGCGACCAGTGCGCCCATTCCATCGCCTTCAACCGCGGCAAGCGCTCGCTGGCCATGGACATGAAGAACCCGGACGCTCAAGGCGTCGCGCGCCGCATCGCCGAGAAGGCCGACGTCATCGTGGAGGCCTTCCGCCCCGGCGTGATGGCGAAATTCGGCCTCGGCTACGAGCAGGTGCGCGAATTCAACCCCGACGTCATCTACCTCTCGGTGACCGGCTTCGGCCAGCAGGGCCCCTATTCGAACCGGCCCGTGACCGACGCCGTGATCCAGGCCTATTCGGGGCTGATGACCGTCAACCGCGACAAGGACGGCCTGCCCCAGCGGCTCAACATGATCCCCGTCGACGTCATCACCGGCCTCTACGGCTTCCAGGCGCTGTCCACGGCGCTGATGCGCAAGTTCCGCTTCGGCGGGGGCTGTTACATCGACAACAACCTGATGCAGTCGGCCGCCGCCTTCCAGGCCGCCAAGATCATGGAGTTCCATCTGGAGAAGGGGCCGAGCCAGCCGCTCTACGTGCCCGTCGGCACCATGGAGACCACCGACGGCTTCATCAACATCACGGCGATGCGGGAGGCGCACTACCGCACCCTCTGCGACGTCATGGGCAAGCCGGAATGGAAGGACGACCCGCGCTTCGACAGCCGCGAGAAGCGCCTGGAGAACGAGGCCGTGCTGATGCCCATGATCCGGGAGGTCTTCGCCACCCGCTCCACCGCCGACTGGGCCGCGGCGCTGACCGAGGCCGGGCTGATGAACGCGCCCGTCCAGACCTATGGCGACCTGATGGCGAACGAGCACGTCAGGGCGGTCGAGGCCATCGCCTGGGTCGAGCACGCCCAGACCGGGACCGTGCCCATGCCGCACATTCCCGGCCAGCCGCGCATCGACGGCCCCGGCCCGTTCACCCGCGCGCCCGCCATCGGCGAGCACGGCGCGGCGATCCTGGGCGAATGGGGCTACTCGGACGCCGAGATCGCCGGCTTCCGGGCCAGCGGCGCGGTTGCGGGCGGGGAGTCAGCGGTCGCGGCGGAGTAGGGGGATTCTCACCTAGTGGATTGAACCCGACAGTGGAGTCCCGATGGGGATTCCCCTTGTCGGCTTTGCGTGCGAGTCTGCGGCATGCGCACGGGTATCAGCTTCGAAGTTTCTCCGGATGACCGCTCTCGTCTCGAGGCGCTCGTCCGGGATCGGAACGCCCCTCAGAACCATGTC
>NZ_PIGG01000013.1 GCF_002924445.1 Minwuia thermotolerans | reverse complement strand
CTTCGGCGAGGAGGCCCCCCAGGGACAGTTCGCCGAGGTGCTCAACGCGGCGGGCCAGAATGCGCTGGTGATCGATCACGGCGCGCTGCTGCTCACCGCCGACTTCGTGCGCGCCGGTTCCGACCTGATCCTTCAGGGCAAGGACGGCACGAAGATCCTGATCGTCGACTTTTTCGGCACAGAGACGCCGCCCGACCTATACACGCTCAACGGCGCGCAGATCGCCGGCCACCTGGCCGAGCTGCTCGCCGGGCCCAGGGCGGGCGGTCTGGCGCAGCTCGGCGCCGGTCTCGGCAATCCCATCGGCGTGGTGGAAGCGGTCGATGGCGTGGTCGTCGCCACCCGCACCGATGGCAGCCGCGTCGAGCTGTCCGCAGGCGATCCGGTCTATCAGGACGACGTGATCGAGACTGCCGCGGGTGGCGCCTGCGGCCTGCGTTTCAATGACGACACCACCTTCTCGATCGGCCAGGACGCCCGCATGGTCATCGACGATTTCGTCTATGATCCGAGCGCCGGCACCGGCAGCGCAGTGATGAACGTCCTGCAGGGTTCCTTCTCGTTTGTCTCCGGCCAGGTCGCCCAGAGCGGCGACGACGCGCTGCAGGTCAAGACCCCGGTGCTGACCATCGGTATCCGCGGCACCTACGTGACCGGCCAGGGCGCGCAGGAGGGCGAGGAATCGGAAGTCGTCAATCTGCCCGACGACAACGGCCAGACGGGTTCCGTCTTCGTCTCCAACCAGGCGGGCGGGGTTCTGCTCACCCAGGCCTATGAGGGCACGTCGACCAGCAGTCAGTTCCAGCCGCTCAGCGCCCCGCGGATCTACAGTCCGGAGGAAGTCAATCAGAAGTACGGCAACGCGCTGGACTTCCTGCCACCGACATCGGATGTGCAGCGCGGCCAGCAGGATGACGACGGCGGCGACGACGACCGCGAAGACGGCGGCGCGCCGGATGGCGGCGGCGGCGGCGACGCCAAGCTCAACGTCAGCGGCGCCGACGAGGCCGCGGGCGACGAGGACTCCGGCGACGGCGAGAAATTCGAGAACCTGGTCGAGACGGCGAAATCCCCGACGACCGGCAGCGGCGGGAAGACGAAAGGCCCGCCGAAGGCGCCGCCGCCGGAGCCCGACGACAATGACGACGAGGAAGCCGTCGTCGAGAACAATAACGTTGCGACCGAAGGTGATGACAATATCGAAGGCTCCGAGGGTGCGGACAACATCAACGCACTGGGCGGCAACGACAACGTCAACTCGCGGGGCGGTAATGACAACGTTGAGGGTGGGAGCGGCAACGACACCCTGACGGGCGGAGCCGGCAATGACCGTCTGGACGGCAATGCCGGCAACGACGTGCTCCGCGGAAATGCGGGCAGCGATACGCTGATCGGCGGCGAGGGCTCTGACACGGCGGACTTCTCGGCCACTTCGGCGGGTATCAACGCCACACTCTCGGACGGGAACGCCACCGTGGCGGACGGCCAGGGCGGTACCGATTCGCTGACCGGCATCGAGAACCTGACCGGCTCCAACTTCGCGGATATCCTGACCGGCGACGGCAATGCGAACGTGCTTTCCGGCGGTGGCAGTAATGACTCGCTGTCGGGACAGGGCGGGGACGATATCCTCAACGGCGGCGCGGGCAACGACACCCTCGATGGCGGCAACGGTTCCGACACGCTGAACGGCGACAGCGGCGACGACCTCTACATCATCGGCGGCGGAGGCGGCGCAGGCGGGGCCGATCTGAGCTTCGGAACGCTCGCCGTGCAAAGCGCGACGGTCGGCGACGACATCTTTCTGGAAGGGACATTCATTTCCGTCGGCATCTCGGGCGCCGGATCCTATGGGACGGCGAATGCGGCTCCGGCCGGCTTCCATCCGATCGGCGGGCGGACGAATATCGGCTTCTCGGTTGACCAGGACGGCTTCGATATCGGCGATCCGCCCAATACCGGCGACTTCTTCCTGCCCGGGTCCCCAGAGGAGCGGTTCAATATCGGCTTCATCGATGGCGGTTCCCAGACCACCTTCACCAATGGCGAACGCGAAGGTGACTTCCAGATCAACCAGAACGTTCTCTTCGCCGACCAGAGCTCCGGCAGCGATTTACAGGCTCTCTGGCAGGGCGATACATCGGACGGCCAGTTGCGGGTTCGTCAGTTCGTATCGTTCAACGAGGACGACAAGTTCTTCCGGACGGATATCACGCTCACCAATCTGAGCGACGGGGCGCTGGACTCCGTCCGCTACATGCGCAATTTCGATCCGGACCAGGATGCGGACCTGAACGGTCAGTTCACGACCATCAACGACATCGTCAATCAGCCGGGCGACGGCGGAAACGACAACCTGGCAATCGTCAGCGCGACGGGACCGGTGTCCAATGTGCCGATCTTCTTCCTTGCTGACGATGCGCGCGCGGGTGAGTACATTCGGCTTCACCAACACCAATCCGTTCGTGGCAACGGCCTTTGATTCGCCGCAGGCCGAAGGCACATCGATCACTGCCGATCAGGCGATCGCCATTACGTTCGATGTCGGGACGCTCCTTTCGAGTGGCAGCGCCACACTGACATTCTTCACCAGCCTGGATCAGGATCTTCAGGGCTCCATCGACGCGATTACCGGTGGCGACGACACCATCGTCGAGGCGGCTGGCGGTGGAACCGACACCGTCCAGAGTGCGATCGGCTTCGCGCTGCCAGCCAATGTCGAGGTTCTGGAGCTCGTGGGCGCCGACAATATCGACGGCGTGGGCAATGGCGAGGCGAACACGATCATCGGCAATACCGGCAACAATGTGCTGCAGGGCGGCGACGGCAACGATACCCTGATCGGCAATGCGGGCGCCGACACCCTGCAGGGAGGTGCGGGCGCGGACAGTCTTACCGGCGGCGACGGCAATGACAGCCTCGCCGGAAACACCGGCAATGACATCCTTTCCGGCGGCGCCGGCAATGACGCGCTCGCCGGGGGCGCCGGGATCGACCGGGCCGTCTATGCGGGCAGCGAGGACAACTTCGACGTTGTTTTCGCTGCGGATGGAAGCAATGCGGTGCTCGCCGACACTGTCGGCGGCGAGGGAACGGACACGCTCTCCAGCGACATCGAGGAAGTGCAGTTCGTCGACGCCACCTTCGCCGTCCAGATCGGCACCGCGGGCAACGACGCCCTGACCGGCGGCGCATCGGCGGACGTGCTGGCAGGTGTGGACGGCGACGACACGCTGACAGGCAATGCCGCGGACGATTTCCTTGTCGGCGGCGATGGCAACGACTCGATCGTCGGCGGTGACGGTGCGGACGACCTGATCGGCGGCAGTGGCGTCGACACCATGACCGGCAGTGCGGGCGGCGATTTCTTTCAGTACGAGACGGCCGCCGACGGCGTCGCCATCGGCGCGAACCAGACCGTGGCCGCGGCGGGCGTGTCGGTCGACCTGGTGACGGACTTCCAGACCGGCGTCGACCGCTTCGAGTTTTCAGGCGGCGATTTCACGACGAATAACCTGGCCTTCAGCGACGGCGCCTATGACGGCACCAATTCAGGTGTCGGCGCCGGCGAGACCTTCGTCTTCGACGGCACGCACCTGATCCACGACGCGGACGTGAACGTGGCAGGCTACACGGTGATCGCGGAGGTCCAGGGCGATGCCGTGGCCGCCGCCGACATCGACCTCGGCGTCTAGTTCTGGCGTCGTCGATTGGAGCCCAGGGTGCTGGCAGACTGAATTTGATCAGCAGCCGTGGTCGACATCGCCCTACTTTGGTCGGAGTTTCAGGGATCAAGATCACCACGGGCGCCGTTGTCAGAGCAAACCCGGGTTGAGCGAAACTCCGCTAGGAGGCCTGAGTTCAGATAGGAAGGTGCGGCGGCGATCCGATGACGCCCACAGGAACTGATTCAGTCGATCTCCAGCCGACAATGCTCAACAAACTGAGGTGCGACGATGCCCGCATCCATGGCCCCCGATACGATGCAAAGTTCACGCAGCAACTCCGGCCGCCGGCTCAAAATCAGCAGAACCAGTTAATGCTCTCTGCCCACAATGCCGCCCACCGAGTTAACATCAAGGGGACGCAAAGGGAGTATGACGATGACGCTGGACGTTTACTATTCGGCGACGCCGAATGGTTGGAAGATCTCGATAATGATCGAGGAACTAAAGGAGGTCGGGGTCGGTCTGCCCGAAGTCCGCCTGCACATGATGAGCCTGGAGGACGGCGACCAGTTCGCGTCGGAATTCACGGCGATCAATCCGAATCAGCGCATGCCGGCCCTGATGCACGACGGACGGGCGATCTTCGAGAGCTGCGCTATTCTCCAGTATCTGGGCGAGACCTACCCTTCGCCGCTGTTGCCCCAAGGTCCGGCACGCTGGGATGTGCTTCCCTGGCTATACTGGCAGGCGGCCAATCTGGGACCCGTCTTCGGCAACAAGGTGAGCTACACCCGCTATATCGATGTGGACGAGGCGACGAAGGCCCATCCGATGGACCGCTTCGGCAATGAGGGCGCGCGGCTGGTCCGGGTCATGGCGCGGCGGTTGGAGGTGGCGCCCTGGCTGGGCGGAGAGACTTTCAGCGTTGCCGACATCGCGGCCTTTCCATGGGTCCGGGCCTACAAATGGGCGAAGATCGACATCACCGCCGAACCCCGCGTCGTCGACTGGCTGGAGCGCTGTCGCCGCCGGCCCGGCGTGCAGCGCGGCGTCGCCTGGGGTGTACCGCAGGAGGAAGCGGAGAGGTTCAGTGCTGATCGCCGCGCACGCTACAAGGCGATGGGAGCGTCTATCGCCGCCAATGAGCGGCTTAATGAACGAAACTGACAACGGGCCGCAAGAACATCATGGTGCAAGCGAAATCAGGGACAGCGTCGCCGTCGTCACTGTGGGGCACGCCATGGCGAACGCCGTCACGCACGACATGCTACCCAGTGCCCCTCTGACCTGCCGCAATTTTCCTCGGACAGTTTCCCCGGTCGGCCCGGAACGGAGCTAGCGAAGCTCCGGGCAACGGCTTCATCAACTGGCGGCGGCTTTTTTGCCAGCCTGCTTCTTCTTCGGGGCGTTGCCAGCCATCGCCGCGTGACTCACACAAACCGGCCTCCGGGAAACTCGGCGCGGTTCATTCCTACGTTGATTTTGGGAGCCGGAGGCCAGCGACAGCTAGCCCCATTTTCAACAGAGCCTAGGCTTTGCCACGCCGGGTCCGGATTGGTCTGACAAAGCCGCCGAGACCAGTGCAGTTAGGACCCTTTTGCAAATTTGCGCAGATTCCGGGACGCTGCTTCCCACACTTGTCATAGGCGTTTGCAGGCCAAGCGGGTATGAGTTCGAAGTCCCGATTGGGAGCAAGCCCTTTGGTCGAAGGTCGGTTGAATGGAAACACGTAGCATCGTATATGTCGCGCTCTTTGCGGCGCTGACAGGGGCACTGGCACTCTTCCCGCCAATCACGATTCCCGCAATCGGCGTACCGGTTACCGCGCAGACGCTGGGGGTGATGCTGGCCGGCGGCATCCTGGGCCGCAACCGGGGCGCCCTCTCTATGATGCTCTTCCTCGTGCTCGTCGGCCTTGGCCTGCCGTTGCTGGCGGGCGGTCGCGGCGGTATCGGAGTCTTCGCCAGTCCGAGTGCCGGGTTCCTGTTCGGCTGGATTGGCGGTGCCTTCATAACTGGCTGGCTGATCGAGCGTTCCTGGACGCGGCTCGGTTTTACTCGCGCCGTGCTTGCCACGACCGTCGGCGGCATCGTCGTCGTTTACGCCTTTGGCATTCCGTGGCTGTCGCTGACGGCCGGGATGCCGCTTTGGAGCGCGACAGTTGCCGCCGGAATCTTCGTGCCGGGCGACCTCGTCAAGGCTGTCGTCGCCTCCGCTGTCATTCTCGGAGTGAGACGGTCCTATCCGTTGATCGTGGCCCGCTAGGCAATGTCGGTTGCTCTGTCCGCCCCGCCCGCGCCGGCACCGGTTCTGCCGATCGACCTCGAAGGGGTCGGCGTCGACCTCGACGGCCGCACGGTTCTGGACGGGATCGATCTGCGACTCCGCGAGGCCCGCATTGGCGTGATTGGCGCCAACGGCTCCGGCAAGAGCACGCTGGCCCGACTGCTGAACGCCCTGCAGCTGCCGAGCCGCGGCCGGGTCAAGGTTGACCGCAGCGACACGCGGTCAGATGCACGCGCCATCCGGCGGCGCGTCGGCTTTGTGTTCCAGAACCCGGACAACCAGATCGTCTATCCAACCGTTGCCGAAGACCTCGCCTTCGGCTTGAAGAACATCGGCTGCGGCCGCGAGGAGAGCGAGCGCCGCGTCGCGCGCGCGCTGAGCCGCCACGGCATGGCCGACTTCGGCCCGCGGGCCGTCCATCAGCTCAGCGGCGGCGAGAAACAGCTCATCGCCCTGATGGGCGTCACGCTCATGGAGCCTGACTGCATCGTGCTCGACGAACCAACCACGGCTCTCGACCTGCGCCACCGGCGGCGGTTCATGGCGGCGCTGGAGAGTATGGACTGCACCGTCATCATGGTCACCCACGACCTCGACGCTCTTCGCTCGTTCGACCGCGTCATCTTGCTTGAGGACGGCGCCGTCCGAGCCGACGGCTCCCCGGCCGCGTCCATCGCGGCCTATGTCCGGAGCTGTACATGATCGGTATCTACCAGCCCGGAACGTCGCCGCTGCACCGGCTGAGTCCCGGGCCCAAGCTGGCGGCACTAACGATCGGCGGCACGCTGCTGTTCCGCTCCGACGACATCGTCGTCATACTCTCGGCCCTGACCCTCGTCCTCGGCCTCTGCGGGGCCGCGCGGATCCCGCCCAGCGTCCTCGGGCGGCAACTCCGCCCGGTGCTGCTCGTGCTCGCAGCCATCTTCGCGGCACAAGCCTTCGTCGTGGGGCTGACCGAGGCGACGGTGGTCGTCCTGCGCTTCGCCGTCCTGATCTTGGCGGCGGCGCTGACGACGCTGACCACACGCACCTCCGACATGGTCGCGGCTATCGAATGCGCACTCCGGCCGCTGGGACGCTGGATTTCCGTGCCGAAGGTCAGTCTCGCCCTGGCCATGGCCATCCGCTTCGTGCCCCTGATCGCCGAGATCGTGCGGGAGGTCCGGGAAGCTCAACGCGTGCGCGGCCTGGAACGGAGCATCCTGGCCGTCGCCATGCCCGTGCTGGTCCGGACACTGAAGACGGGAACTGAGGTCGCCGACGCCCTCGATGCCCGCTCCTTCGGCGCAGCGGAAGCCGCTCAGTCCCGTGGCGAACCGAGATAGAGGCGGCATGGGGAGAGTCGTGCCGAACGATGTCGATGCGGCCATCACCGGCCGTCGTGCCGTCCGGGCTTTCCTGCAGGACCCGGTACCCCTCGCGCTGATCCAGCACATACTGGCGGTCGCCTCCCGAGCGCCGAGCGGCGGGAACCTCCAGCCATGGAAAGTCCACGTCATCACCGGCGGCCCAAAGGCGCGGCTCGAGCGGACGCTCGCCGCGGCACTCGCCACGCCGGGCTACAGGGGCAAGCCGGCGTACCCCTACTATCCGGACCGCTGGTTCGAGCCCTACGATTCCCGCCGGCGCGACATCGCCAGGCGCCTTTACGCCGCGCTGGGCATCGGGCGACGCGACGTCATCGCCATGCGGCGGGCAGAGGCGCGCAATCTCGAGTTCTTCGGCGCGCCGGTTGGACTCTTCTTCTGCACAGACCGCCGCCTCGAGGCGGGCAGCTGGCTCGACATGGGCATGTTCGTCGGCAACGTGATGACCGCCGCGCGTGGTCACGGCCTGGACACCTGTCCGCAAGCGAGCTTCATCTCGCATCACGACATAGTCGCCCGCCATCTCGGCCTTGCCGAGGAAGAGATCATGCTCTGCGGCATGGCGCTGGGTTACAGGGACCCGGACCGGCCGGAGAACGCGTTCGAGAGCCCCCGGGCTCCGCCCTCGGACTTCGTCACCGTACATGCAGGGTATGGAGACGCAGAATGACCGTCCGGCTGCGGGGGCATCATCTGCTGTGCCTGCTAACCTATGCCTCAAAGGGCTATTCACCGGCCTTCGTCGCCAATGCCGACGCAGTGGCCGACCGGGTCTTCGACGGCGAGGCGATCCGGATCGTCGAGGGGGCGGACGACATCTGTGCGCCGCTGCTCGGGACGACCGGACATCATTGTGACGGACGCACGGCCGAGCGGCGAGACCGGCTCGCGCTTGCCGACATCGGCGTATATCTCGGACGCCGCCTCGCCGTCGGCGCTGTCCTGCAACCGGATGCGGACGAGCGCCGAGCGCTCGCCCAGGCCTTCGCCGCCGGTCGGGTGCGCGCGGCCTGCGCGAACTGCGTTTGGCAGCGGCACTGCGGTCTTGTCGCGCGGCGCGCGTTCGCCGGTACGCGCTGGAACGGGCGGGAGAAGCCAAGGCCATGACCCTGCATCGAGGGATGATCGGGACCATCGACGGCATCGGGCCGACGATCGAGCGGCTGGCAGCCGCATCGCCCGGCAGTGTGGCCCTCGTCGATCATCGCGGCGCCCTGAACAGGGTACGGTTGGCGGAGCGCATTGTGGCGGTCGCCGGATGGCTTAGCAGTAAGGTTCCCCCCGGAGCATCCGTCGCGCTTCATCTGCCCGATACGCCGGATTTCATTGTTGCCTTCGTCGCGGCCGTCTGGGCCGGGTGCAACGTGCAGGTGCTGAACAGGGACTGGCCGCGGGCGACTGTCGCGGAGATCCGCAGCCGGCTCCGCCCCGATCTGCTGCTCGACGATCCGGCCTGCCTAAAGGCGGCGGCGGAAAGCGGTCCGACAGTCGCGCCGGCCCCGCCAGTCTCAATCGATCAGCCCTTTTACACGGGCTTCACCTCCGGCAGCACCGGTCTACCGAAGGGCTTCGTCCGGACGCAGCGGTCCTGGATCGCAAGCTTCCGCAGCGACAACGAGGAATTTGCCTATAGCGCTCGTGACGTGTTCGCCGTTCCGGGTAGCTTTACGCACTCCATGCCGCTCTACGGCGCCATTCGCGGGCTCTATGCCGGCGCGCGCGTGCTCTGTCTCGGGACCGGCCGGCCGGACCGTATGGTCGCGCTGATGTCGGCGGAGGAGGCGACCGTGCTCTATGCCGTCCCGACACAGCTCCAAACGATCGTAGAGGCCGCCCGTCGCAAGAAGGTGCGCATGCCGGCGGTGCGGCTGGTGCTTACCGGCGGAGCCAAGGCCGCCCCTGCCCTGCAGCGCGCGATCGCCGAGGTGTTTCCCGAAGCCGAGTTCTGTGAATTCTACGGCAGTTCGGAACTGAGCTATGTCTCGCTCGCACGGGCCCGGGAGAACGCGCCGGCAACGTCCGTCGGACGTCCGTTTCCAGGCGTGCGGATCCATGTCCTGGGAGACGACGAGAGCCCTCTGCCGCGGGGACGGGTCGGGCGGATCTTCGTCGAGAGTCCGTTTCGTTTCCTGGGCTATGCCCTGGGCAGCTCCAAGGGCGAGCTGTCGTTTGCGACTGCCGTACCGGGCGCGATCTGCGTCGGCGATACCGGCTGGCTGGACGAGAACGGCTTCCTGCACCTTGCCGGCCGCACGAGCCGCATGATCGTTTCGTCAGGCCGCAACATCCATCCCGAGGCGATCGAGGAAGTGTTGGAACGGCATCCCGGCGTACGCTCGGCCGCCGGCTTCGGTATCGACGACGCTAAGCGCGGACAGCGCCTGGTGGCAGTCGTGCGACTGGAAGCCGGTTGCGTCCCCGCGTGCGCCGAGCTTATCCGTCACTGCGCCGTACACCTGCCCGACTACAATGTACCGCGCATCTTTCACCGGATCGAGGACTGGCCGGCGACGGCCTCCGGCAAGACCGACTTCCCGGCGATTCGCGGCGAACTGGCAGCCGGAAGGCTGCCGCGCCTTTCGTGACCACCGCCTGCATCATCGCCGCGCGCCGCTCGGCGGTCGCCCCGCGCGGCGGCGCTCTCGGCGCGGTCGAACCTTGGGAGCTCGGCGCGGCCACGATCCGTGCGGCACTGGCCGACGCCGATATCGATGGCCACCGGATCGATCTCGCCGTCTACGGCAACGCCCTTTATGCCGGTGGCAATCCGGCTCGTCTTGCGACCTTGGCGGCCGGCCTGCCGGAGCGTGTAGCAGCACTCACCATCGACAGTCAGTGCTGCGCCGGAATGGACGCCATCGCGCTCGCGGCGGCGCAGGTAGAGGCCGGCCATGCCGAGATCGTCCTTGCCGGTGGACTGGAATCTTACACCCGCGCCCCGCTGAGAATGCGCCGGGCCACGGGGGACGAAACCGGACCGGTACCCTTCGACCGGCCGCCGTTCACGCCTTGGCCGGAACGAGATCCGGACATGCTGGAGGCGGCCGCAAACTTGGCCGCGGAAAGGAAGATCGATCGCCGGGCGCAGGAAGACTACGCGATCGCGAGCCATGCCCGCACCCGTGCGGCCCGGTCACACCTCGCGAACGAAATCGTGCCCGTCGCGGGCGTCCACGCCGACACATTCGCGCGCCGGCTCGACCGGCGCCTCTGCGGCCGGTTGCCGGTTGTCGCCGGCGATCCGGTCCACGGTCTATCCGCCGCGACGGTGGCGGTCGAAGCCGACGCAGCGGCCTCGGTCATCGTCATGTCGGAAACGCTGGCTCGGCAGCAAGGGCTCGGACGCCGCGCATTACGAGTGCTGGCCACCACCAGCCTCGGCGGCGATCCCGCGCAGCCGGCCCTGGTACCCATCGATGCGACCCGCAGGTTGCTCGCGGAACTCAAGATCAGGGCGGACGACATTGCGGTCGCCGAGGTGATGGAGGCCTTCGCTGTCCAGGCCATGGCCTGCATCGACGGCATTGGTCTCGACCCGGCGATCGTCAATCCCGGCGGCGGCGCCCTGGCGAGAGGCCATCCAATCGGCGCCTCGGGTGCGATCCTTGCCGTCCGCCTCTGGCAGGAGATGCAGACTCTCCCGACAGGCAGTCTTGGCATCGCGACGATAGCTGCTGCCGGCGGCCTCGGCAGCGCACTTGTGCTGAAAAGATGAATCTCATCGCGGGCATTGTCAGAGAAAATTGACAGCGGATTCCAACCGCCCCCGGTAGGCTGGGACGATGGACAACCCCTTCAGCCTACCCCACGCCCCTCTGATCGGGCACAATTTTTAATCGGACAATGCCGCCGCGCGAGACGTCCTTTATGGAATATTCCTCCGAGCCACCAGTTGAGGGTTGGGGCTCAGCGCATCCCACCCGAGGACTCTACTTACGGCTGGATGAAAGTTGGGGGTCACGTCAATATGGTTGAGTGCCAGTGAACCGCGCCGAGTTTCCCGGAGGCAGTTTCGTTTGAGTCATGCGGCCACGGCGGATTGCTCCGGCATGGCGTAGTAGCGCTCCTCGGCTTCGGCCGGCGGGATGTTGCCGATGGGCTCCAGCAGCCGGCGATTGTTGAACCAGTCGACCCATTCGAGGGTAGCGAACTCGACGGCCTCGAACGAG
>NZ_PIGG01000012.1 GCF_002924445.1 Minwuia thermotolerans | reverse complement strand
CTCGTTCGAGGCCGTCGAGTTCGCTACCCTCGAATGGGTCGACTGGTTCAACAATCGCCGGCTGCTGGAGCCCATCGGCAACATCCCGCCGGCCGAAGCCGAGGAGCGCTACTACGCCATGCCGGAGCAATCCGCCGTGGCCGCATGACTCAAACGAAACTGCCTCCGGGAAACTCGGCGCGGTTCAACCTGGGTGCTGCAAGGATCCCTGGTCTGCGGAGAAGGCACGTGCGCGTCCGGCAATTTCGTCTGGCGGCCGGCGGGCAGCCGTCATCGCGCCTGGAGTCCGGAGGGCGCTCTGTTGCTCGGCATGTTCCTCGTCCCCAACAAGTTCTTCACGGCCGACGGCGAGCGCGACATGACGGGGCAGGACTGGGCCGCGTCCTGGGCGGGGGCGTTGAACATGCGGGACGGTTCGACTCGATAGACGCGCCGCTGCTGTCCAGATTATCGTATAAGATATATTATGGAATAAAAAGAGTGATGGAAACGGACGGACCTGAAGGCCTCCGGACGATCAGACCTCGATTTCCATCCCGTCATAGGCCGGCACGACGCCGGCCGGCAGTTCACCCACAAGGGTCTCGTAGTCCAGGTCGACATGCAGATTGGTGAGCACGGCGCGGCGCGGTCGCACCCGTTCGATCCATTCCAGTGCGCGGTCGAGATGTGCGTGCGTCGGATGCGGCGTGTAGCGCAGCGCATCGACGATCATCAGTTCGGCGCCCGCCATGGCCTCGAAGGCGTCATCGTCGAGATCGACCACGTCATTGGCATAGGCCAGCGGCCCGATGCGGAAGCCGAGCGAGGTCATGGTGCCGTGATCCTGCTCGAACGGACGGAAGTCCAGAGCCCCGATCGTGAACGGTCCGTCGATCAGATGATCGTTGAGGATTGCCGGATAACCCCCTTGCGCGCCTTCGGGGAAGCAATAGCCGAACTTCGCCTTGAGCCGTTTCAGCGTCACGGCGTCCCCCCAGACGTCGATCCGTCTGCGATGGCGTATGGCGACGACGCGGAGATCGTCGAGACCGTGGGTCTGGTCGGCGTGATCGTGGGTCCAGACCACGCCGTCGAGATCGGACACGCCGGCGTCGAGCAGCTGTTCGCGCATGTCGGGCGACGTATCGACCAGCACCGTCGTGTCGGCCTGCTGGACCAGGATCGAACAGCGGCGGCGCCGGTTCTTCGGATTTGCCGGATCGCAGGCGCCCCAGTCATTGCCGATGCGCGGCACGCCGCCCGAACTGCCGCAGCCGAGAATGGTCACCCGCATGGTCAGAATTCGGCCTTGGCGAACAGGCGGCGGAAATTGGCGGTCGTGGCGTCCGCCAGCGCCTCGGGCGAGATCCCCTTGAGCTCCGCGACCGCGGCCGCCGTGTGGGCCGTGAAGGCCGGCTCGTTGCGCTTGCCGCGTTTCGGCACGGGCGCGAGATAGGGGCTGTCGGTCTCGACCAGAAGCCGCTCCAGCGGCACGGAACGCACCACGTCGCGCAGTTCTTCGGCCTTCCGGAAGGTGACGATGCCGGAGATCGAGATGTAGAGACCGGCCGCCAGCATGCGGTCGGCCAGACGCTGAGAGCCGCTGAAACAGTGGATCAGGCCGGGCCAGGCCCCCTTCCCCATTTCCTCCTCGACGATGGCGATCGTGTCGTCCTCGGCGTCGCGCGTATGCACGATCAGCGGCAACCCGGTCTCGCGCGCGGCCCCGATATGGGCGCGGAAAACGTCGCGCTGCACCTGGCGCGGGCTGTGTTCGTAGAAATAGTCGAGCCCGGTTTCGCCGATGCCGATCGCCTTCGGATGAGCCGCCAGTTCGACCAGCTGCGCCGTGGTGGTGTCCGGTTCCGTCCCGGCCTCGTGCGGATGCGCGCCGACCGAACAGAAGACGTCCGGCTCGGCCTCGGCGATCGCGCGGACCTGATCGAATTCGCGCAGCTTCGTCGAGATCGTGAGCATGGGGGACACGCCCGCGTTCCGCGCGCGGGTCAGCACGTCGGCGAGGTCGCCATCGCGCGCCAGGTAGTCGAGATGACAATGGCTGTCGACGAGCATCGGCGTCTATTCCGCGGCTTCTTCGGCCTGGTAGCGCGGGAAGATCGGCGCCGGCTTGTCGACCGGCGTGCCGGGCGCCAGTCGGGAGACATCGCCCAGGCGGTCGAAGCTGCGGGCCTCGGGCGCTATGCCGAGCAGGTCGAGCATGGCCGCGCCCGCGCGCGGCGTCACCGGCTGCACCAGGATGGCGATCTGCCGGACGGTTTCGGCCAGTACGTAGAGCACCGTACGCATGCGCGCCGGATCGCTCTTGCGCAACACCCAGGGGGCCTGCGCGTCGACATATCGGTTGGCGTCGCCGACCACGGTCCAGACTTCGGCCAGCGCCTTGTGCAGCGCCTGGACGTCCATCTGCTCGCGCACCCGGCCGATGGCCGTGTCGGCCTTCTGCAGCAGCGCCGTATCGGCGTCCGTGAGCGGCCCGGGCGCCGGCACCTGGCCGTCGCAGTTCTTGTGCACCATGGAGAGTACACGCTGGCAGAGATTGCCGAGATCGTTGGCGAGGTCGCCGTTGATCCGGTGCACCATGGCGGCGTGGGAGAAATCGCCGTCATTGCCGAAGGGCACTTCACGCAGCAGGAAATAGCGCGTCTGGTCCAGGCCGTAGGTCTCGACCAGTTCCTCGGGCGCGACGACATTGCCCAGCGATTTCGACATCTTCTGGCCCTCGATGGTCCACCAGCCGTGGGCGAAGACCCGTTTCGGCGGCTTCAGGCCCGCCGACATCAGGAACGCCGGCCAGTAGACCGCGTGAAAGCGCAGGATGTCCTTGCCCACCATGTGCAGGTCGGCCGGCCAGAAGCGCGGATAGAGCCCGGAATCCGTCTCCGGGTAGCCGACGGCGGTCATGTAGTTGGTCAGCGCGTCCAGCCAGACATACATGACGTGCTCCGGATCGCCGGGCACCGGCACACCCCAGTCGAACGTGGTGCGCGAGATCGAAAGATCCCGCAGCCCGGAGCGGACGAAGCTGACGACCTCGTTGCGGCGCTGCGCCGGCAGGATGAAGTCGGGGTTGGCCTCGTAGAACGCGAGCAGGCGGTCCGCCCAGGCCGAAAGCCGGAAGAAGTAGCTCGGCTCCTCGACCCATTCCACCTCGGCGCCCGAGGGCGCGATCATCCGGCCGTCCGGCGTCTTCGTCAGTTCGTCCTCGCCATAGAAGGCTTCGTCGCGCACCGCGTACCAGCCGGCATAGGAACCCAGATAGATGTCCCCGGCCTCCTGCAGCTTGCGCCACAGATCCTGCACGCTCGTGACGTGCCGCTCCTCGGTGGTGCGGATGAAGTCGTCATTGGTGATGTCGAGCGCGCCCATCATGTCGCGGAAGTTCTGCGAGACGCGGTCGCAGAAGGCCTGCGGATCGAGGCCGGCGGCCTGAGCCGATTTCTCGACCTTCTGTCCGTGCTCGTCGGTGCCGGTCAGGAAATGGACCTCATGGCCGTCCAGGCGCTTGAAGCGCGCGATCACATCGCAGGCCAGCGTCGTGTAGGCGTGTCCGATATGCGGCCGGTCGTTGACGTAGTAGATCGGCGTCGTGATGTAGTAGCTCGGCTTCACGGCGGCAGCATCCTGCATGGCGGTCCTGGGTCTGCGCCGGTCTCAGAGACCGGCGCGTCGTGCGGCGTCCTCGAACGCGGAAAACAGGGTCAGGGTCACCGTCTTGCGGTTCAGGTTGACCGCTTCCGTGCGCTCCCGAAGGTGGCGCAGGTTTTCACACAACTCGAACCAATGTTCAAGACTGCCGCCCCTTGCGCGGCGGGCCAGCTCCGCCTCCTGTTCCGATGGGTGGGCGATCTCCGCCGCGCCGCCGCCGGCAAGTACGATGCGCCGCAGCACACCGTCCATCAGATCGCCCAGAATGGCGAAGCGCCGCTCCGCCTCTGCGCCCTTGTCGGTCAGCGCCGCGAGGCGCAGCGCCGCGCCCTTCTCGATCGCCGGTGCACCGGCCAGCACCTCGAGGAGCTGGCGGTAGATCTCCGCACCGCCCGCTTCCGCGAGGCGCAGCGCCCGGCCGGGAGACCGGTCGGCCAGCGCCAACAGCATTTCACGCTCGGATTCGTCGATGTCCGGGCGCAGGCGGCGCAGGACTTCCAGCGCTTCCCGGCTATCGGGTGCGCGCAGGTCGAGACGGCGGCAGCGGGAACGGATGGTCGGCAGCAGCGCGCCGGGCCGGTGCGCCACCAGCAGGAACACGGTGTTGGCCGGCGGCTCTTCCAGCGGCTTCAGCAAGGCGTTCTCGGCGCTGCGGGTCATGTCGTCGGCGGCGTCGATGATCACCACCCGCCGGCCGGCGCGTGCGGCGCTCTGAGCCAGGAAACGCGTGAGCTGACGCACCTCGTCGATGCGGATGCCGGTGAACCATCGCTTCTTCTCGAAATCCCAGGTTCGGCGCAGGCGCACGAGATTGGGGTGGCCGCCCGAGGCGACGGCGGAGAAGACCGGATCTTCCGGATCCGTGTACAGGCCCCTGTCGTCATCGCCGAACAGGCCCCCGTCCCCGTTCCCGGCAAGCAGCCGGCGCGCGAAACGATAGGCAAGGGTCGCCTTGCCGATGCCCGCCGGCCCGGCCAGCAGCCAGGCGTGGTGGAGTTGCCCGCCGCCGGCCATGGCAGCGGCCATGGCGCGCTCGGCCGACTGGTGCCCCATCAGGAAGGGTGTCAGCGCCGGATGAAGGTCGGCGTCGACCTCGTCGGGCGCCGGGCGTTCGAGTTCGTCGCTCATGCCTCCAGCACCGCGTCGAGTGCCGCGCGCACCGACTGCCAGACCGCATCCGGGCCGCCGGTCGCGTCGATCACGCGGCAGCGTTCCGGATCGGCGGCGGCAATGTCGAGAAATCCCTGACGCAGCCGGCGGTGGAAGGCATTCTCCTGACCCTCGAAACGGTCGGCGGCGCCGCCGCGGTCGCGCACCCGGGCGAAGCCGGTTTCGACCGGCGCATCGAGGACGAGGGTGAGATCGGGGCCGAAGCCCCCGAGCGCCAGCCTCTCCACAGCGTCGATGGCGGCAGCATCGACGCCGCCGGCGGCGCCCTGATAGGCGCGGGTGGAATCCGAGAAGCGGTCGCAGACCACGATGGCGCCGCGTTCGATGGCTGGCCGGATGACGCCGGTGACATGGTTGTGGCGTGCGGCGTACAGCACCAGGACCTGCTCGAGCGGGTCAAGGGCGACCGCCCCATCCAGAAGGATCTCCCGCAGCCGTTCCGCGGTCGGCGTGCCGCCGGGTTCGCGCGTGGCCACCACCTCATGGCCGCGTTCGGCCAGATAGCCGGCGCAACGTGCGGCCTGGGTGGATTTGCCGGCGCCCTCGCCGCCTTCGAAGGTGATGAAGAGTCCCCGGCCCGCCGGTTTCCGGATCACTCGGCGCTCCAGATCATGTGGCCGACCGCGGCGGCGATGCGGCCCATGGGGCCGAGCCGGGCAACGTCCGATCCGGCCAGCAGAGGCTGGCGGACGGTCTCGACGCCGGGGATTGTCACTACCAGCTCGGCCAGTGGCTCCCCGGCCTTGACCGGTGCCGGGATGGGACCGTCATAGACGACTTCGACCCGCATCTGTTCGCGCATGTCCGGCGAGAGCGTCAGCGCCAGGGGTTCGGCCGTGACCAGCGGCACGCGCACCTTCTCGCCCAGCCAGACCTCGGCCGTCTCGACTTCCTCCCCATCGGCGAACAGCTTGAAATTACGGAACGTGCGGAAGGCCCACTGCATGAAGCGGACCGACTCGGTGGCCCGCTCCCGGGCGCTCTCCATGCCGGCGAGAACGAAGATCAGGCGCTGGCCGTCGCGCTCGGCCGCGGCCACCAGGCCATAGCCGGCCTCCTCCGTATGGCCGGTCTTCAGGCCGTCGGCGCCATCGAAGCTGTAGAGCACCGGATTGCGGTTGCTCTGTTCAATGTCGTGGTAGGTGAATTTCTTCTCGGCGTAGAGGCCATAGTAATCCGGGAAGTTGCTGATCGTCAGGCTGGCCAGACGCGCCAGGTCGCGCACGCTCATGCGGTGTTCGGGGTCCGGCCAGCCCGTGGCGTTGCGCAGGGTCGTGTTGTCCAGGCCCAGTTCCTGGGCCTTCTCGTTCATGCGCTCGGCGAAGGCCTCCTCGCTGCCGGCCAGGCCTTCGGCGACGACGATGCTCGCATCGTTGCCGGACTGGACGATGATGCCGCGCAGCAGGTCGCCCACCCGGACCTGCTTGCCGACCTCGACGAACATCTTGGAGCCGCCCTTCTTCCAGGCCTTCTCGGAGACCACGAACGTGTCGTCCTCGGTGAGCGTGCCCGCCTTGAGCTGCTCCAGCAGCATGTAGACGGTCATGATCTTGCTCATCGAGGCGGTCGGGATCGGCTCGTCGGGGTTCTTCCGGAAGAGGACCCGGCCCGATCGGTGGTCGAGAATGATGGCGTGGGTGGCGGCGGTCTCGAAGTCGGCGGCGCTGGCCCCGCGCGGCGCGGCCGCCATGGCGACCGTGGCGATGACCAGCAGGAAAAGCACACGGATCATGATCTTACGCTTACTGCTCTGTTTCCGGTGGGCGGAAGTCTAGTCGACGATGATACGCGCGTCACCCGCACCCTGGGACTTGATGCGCGCCAGGGCCCGGTCGGCCTCGGTCACGTCGCCCAGGGGTCCGATCCGCACACGGTAGAAGTCGCGGTCGTCGATCAGCGTATGCTGGATATCGACGCCGCCGACGGGCGAGAGCATCGCCTTCATGCGCAGCGCATTCTGGTAATCGGTAAAGGCGCCGGCCTGCACGAACAGGCGCGTGTCGGCATCCACGGGCACGCGGTAGACCGTCTCTGCCGCCGCGGCCTGTTCCGGCAGCACATCGGGCGGCGCGGCCGGCGCCCGGGTCACGGCGGGAGTGGAGAGCGACATGGCCGACGCGCCCTCTGCGGCATCCGGCGGCGCCAGGGCGGCGACCTTCACCGTCGGCCGCGGCGCTGCAGTGACGCTCTTCTCTTCCGCGACGGTGATCGCCTTCGTGCGCATCACGAAAGCGTCGTCGGGCGAGCCCTTTATGCGCACCCGCACGCGGGCCACGCCGTCGTGCTCGAAGCCCAGCAACTGGGCCGCGCGCCGCGACAGATCGATGATGCGGCCATCGACGAAGGGTCCCCGGTCGTTGACGCGGACCACCAGCACCCGCCCGTTCTCGAGATTGGTGACTTCCACCGTGGTCGGCAGCGGGAGGGTCTTGTGAGCCGCCGAGACACGGTTCATGTCATAAATTTCGCCCGCCGCGGTCAGCCGTCCATGGAACGGCTCGCCATACCAGGACGCGAGTCCCGTCTCGTCGTACTTCGGATCGTCCTTCGGGAAGTAGCGCACATTGTTGATCGTGTAGGGCCGCAGGCTGGCCGCCCGCACGCGTTCGGCGTGGATCTTCCGTTCCTGCGGCGTCGGCTGGGCGGCGTGATTGGCCTTCTTGGCGACGTGCACCGCCAGTTGCGATTCGGCGCAGCCCGCCAGGGCAAGCACGCCTGCCGCGATGACAGCGGCGATGCCGGGCCGCCAGCCTTTCCGAACGCCGTCGATCATACTGTCCCCCTCGCTCTCCGGCGGACCCTCCCTACTCCGCCGGCCAGAGATGGTCGGACAGAGTGGCGACAGCCAGACCGTACAGGTGTGCGCAGTTATACCGCAAGATGGAATGGTAGTTCCGATAGACAAGGAACGCCGGACCCTCCGCCCCGTCCGGTTCTACCAGCGAAGCCGGCAGATCGCGCCCCGGGAGGTCCGTGCCATCGATCCGGCGCACCCCGAGGGCCTGCCATTCGGAGAGTCGGAGCGTGTCGGTCATGGCGTCGATCGCCCGGCAGCCCGACCGCCCGCTGCGTTCCGGCAGACGGGCGCGGAAGCCCGGATCGTCCGGCAGACGCACCGGCCGGCCCCAGGTCTGGTCGTCGCTCCAGCCATGCTGCGCCAGGTAGTTCGCGATCGAGGCGAAGACGTCCGCCTCACTGCTCCAGATGTCCCGGCGGCCGTCGCCGTCGAAATCGCGGGCATAGGCCATGTAGCTCGACGGCATGAACTGCGGCTGTCCCATGGCCCCGGCCCAGGAGCCCATCATCCTGCCGTGCTCGATATGGCCGCGGTCGATCATCTCCAGGGCCTTGAACAGCTCGTTGCGGAAGAAGGCCGAGCGCCGCCGGTCATAGGCCAGGGTGGCCAGCGCCGGTATGACCGGCATGGTCGGCTTCACCGCGCCATAGCGGGTCTCCATGCCCCAGATCGCCACCACGTAGCGCGGCTGCACGCCGAAGGTCTGCTGGATGCGCGCCAGCAAATCCCGGTGCTCCACGATCTTCGCGCGGCCGACACGGATATTGGTTTCAGTCAGCAGCCGGTCGGCATAGGTCCGGAATGTCAGCTTGAACTCGGCCTGGCTGCGGTCCCGCTCGACGATGCGGCGCACGGGCTCGACGCCGCGTAGGGCCTGATCCAGCGTCGCGGCGCTGATCCCCCGCTCCAGGCCTTCCTGCCGGACGCCGTCCAGCCAGGTTTCGAATTCGGGCGGCGCCTCCTCTGCGGCGCGGACCGGGGCGGCCCCGGGGACAAGGACAAGTAGGGCCAGACCGGCCAGCAGGGATGTACCGATTTTCATGAGCCTGTCGCACATCGCTGCACCTTGCCGGAACGTCCCGGATTCGAAAAGCCCCGATGGCGGACAGATGGACGCCCCGCACCGGCTTTGCTAATCACCTTGGCCGAGGACAGGTGGCCGAGTGGTTGAAGGCAGCGGTCTTGAAAACCGCCAAGGGCTAACACCCTTCGTGGGTTCGAATCCCACCCTGTCCGCCAATTGATCTACATAATGCATTTTGAAGATGGTAAATTTTGGATTCATCAGACCCTAGACCCTCCGAGCCGGTGCTCATTGCAGTAAGCCCGTCCTCATTGCAGCGGGTCGGGGTTTCCGACAGTCGGAAACCCCAACCGCCGGATCCATTTGGACGCGGTCATGCCGCGCCGTTCCAACCAGGTACGTACGGAGATCGGCCTCAGCAACGATGGGGCGAAGGGTCTGTTTCGCACACCGAAGACTGAGTGCGACGCTGTTCATCGCGCCGTCGTCTCAGAGCTGATTCTGTGGCGGGGGCGCGCGGATTTCGCGGCCCCGCCCCTCTTCATCGGCATCCGGTTCAGCGCGCGGCCAGCCGGTCGTCCATTTGCTGCAGCAGGGCGGACATGCGCTTGTCCGCCCGGCCCGGATGCTTCGCCTCGCGGATGGCGTCCAGGTTCGCCGTGGCGTCGCCGACCACGACAACGCCGACCATGCCCATGCCGTAGTGGGGCAGGCACTTGTAGCCGTAGACACCCTCCTCGGTGAAGGTCACGGTGACCGGCTTGTTCATCCGGCCCTTGAAAGCCTCGGCATTGGCGGGAAGCATGGACCTGATGGTTTCCGCGTTGTGGCCCTTGTCGGTGGGCAGGAAGGTCACGGTATCGCCTGGCTGGACCTCCAGATAGGCGGGCTCGAAGACCATCATGCCGTCCGCGCCGCGGTTCAGCATCTTGACCTCGAAGTCGGCGGCCGCGGCGGGCTGTACGGCGGCGGCGAGGAGACCGCCCAGCATGGCGGCGGCGATCAGGGTGCGTTTCATCTCGGGGTTCCTTTCGTCAATTGTCTTCG
>NZ_PIGG01000011.1 GCF_002924445.1 Minwuia thermotolerans | reverse complement strand
TCCCCCGCTGACCTAATGTCCTTTTGCAAGAAGAAAAAGTATATTGCTAAAGCAGTTTACTATTTCAACAAAAGGAGGAAGTAATGTGTACTCTTCAGCCGCCTATATTGGACTTGACGTCCACAAAGCCACAATATCTGTCAGTGTCTCTCCGGCCGAACGTATGGCCGAAACCATACACATTGGCACCATCGCCAACAGACCGGGGGCTATTCTGGAGGTTGCGAAAAAAGTAGCAAAACGCCACGGTGAGCCACTTTCATTTTGTTATGAAGCCGGCCCTTGCGGTTACGGTCTTTATCGTGAACTCACCGGAGCCGGTTACGAATGTGTCGTCGTCGCCCCATCGCTGATTCCGACCCGGCCGGGCGACCAGATAAAAACAGACCGGCGCGATTCGATTAAGCTGGCTCGTATGCACCGCGCAGGCGAACTCATTTCTGTTTGGGTTCCGGGAGAGGAACATGAAGCCGTACGGGACCTAATTCGCGCCAGGGAAACATCCCTTCAGGCGCTGTCACGGGCGAGACAATCACTTCAGAGTTTTCTATTACGTCGCGGAATTATTTACACCGGAAAAGCGAGTTGGACGAAAATCCATAGGCGTTGGCTTTCGAGGGTTAAGCTCGATACCCCTGTGGAACAGGCCGTTTTCCAAGAATACGTGAATGCCGTCGAAGAGGCCGAGAACCGTCGGGACCGGCTCACAAAAGAAATTGAGATGCTGATTCCATCTTGGTCTATGGGACCAGTGGTGATGGCACTTCAATCAATGCGAGGCGTCGGCCTAATTACCGCAGCGACTGTTGTGGCAGAAGTAGGCGACTTCAACCGTTTCGACAATCCTCGTCAGGTGATGGCCTTTCTGGGCCTAATCCCGTCGGAAAGATCCAGCGGCACGACAACACGTAGGGGTGGAATTACCAAGGCTGGTAGCGCGCGAGCACGACGCGTTTTGGCTGAAGGGGCTTGGAGCTATCGTTTCGGACCTCGCATCGGTCGAGAACAGCTTCCACAAATCGAAGGCCTACCTAACAGCGTGACGGATATCGCGTGGAAGGCTCAATTGAGATTAAGTCACAAGTTCCGGCGGCTTCTGGCGACAGGCAAGCCAAAGAATATTGCTGCCACCGCAATCGCGCGGGAAATGGTTGGATTCATGTGGGCTATCGCAAGAGAGGTGAGTCCGCCACCAGAGTCAGCCGATAGATGATACGTCGCGCGCTTAAAGTTTGAAGGCGCGCGCGACGACAAAGTAATGCCGTCTGTGTAAGGCTGGGGGCTGAGCCCGGTAGGAGAACCCTCGCCCCTTCGAAGTGCGGATCACGATTCCACGCACGCCCGCTGACAGAGGCAGCTCCAAGACGAATACACGGTCTTGCGGTAGCCAACCCGCGCATGAGTGTCTGATCAACCGTCGTCTTGAGCTCTGCCCCCTGCTTTGCACAGACCATATAAGAGAAGCAAAACGACATACTCGCCGTCGTTGATGTAGCCCATTTTTTCTTCTTGCAAAAAGGACATGAGTGGAAGGGGTGACCGGAAAACGCCGAAGGCGGTTGCAGGCAGGGGAAGTCTTTCCCCTCAAACCGGAAAGTCGTTAGGTTTCCTTGAGTATTTCTGAACTCGGTCTTGCTGTGGAGTGGCAAGAGATATGGTGTCAAGGAAGCGCGGGAATACGCTCGAACGATGGGAAATCGCCCTGATCAAGGCGATGCTGTCGCGTGGTGGGTATAATGATCAGGATATACTGGCCTACTTCACGCGACCGACGCGCTCCATCAACCATGCGCGCATCGCCGAGATTCGAACGGGCGCACGGTACAAAAGTGCCAAACCGGCGTCAGAAGTCGAGCTGGATACCTTCCTCGCAAACTGGCCCGAGGTCGATCCGGAAACCGGACTCAATCTGCGTGGCGATGAGCTGCTGATCAAGGCGCGGGAAGCGATGATCGCGGCGGTCCACATCTTCAATGGCGCAGGCCTGACGTTTCGCGCGGAACTGTTCATCGTGACCTGCATCATTGCGTGGACGTACCTGCTGCATGCCTGGTTCCGCAGGGAAGGCATCGACTACAGGTATAAGAAAGGCGATGGGACCGTGCAGAAGACCAAACATGGGGCAGATTGCTATTGGGAACTCGGCAAGTGTCTGCGTCATGAGCGATGCCCTATTCCCAATGGGGCGGTGAAGAACCTCGAATTTCTGCTGGATCTGCGTCACGAGATTGAGCATCGCTCGACAAACCGGATCGATGATGCCATCAGCGCTAAGCTCCAGGCGTGCTGTCTGAATTTCAATAACGCGATCAAGTCGCTTTTCGGCCAGCAGTACGGGCTTGAGCGTCGACTTCCGATCGCGCTGCAATTCGTGACCTTCGGAACCGATCAACGCGCGGCTTTGAAGAAGGGAAGCACGTTGCCGTCCCATGTTGAGACATTCATCGACGCGTTCGAAGAGGGGTTGAGCGAGGCGGACTATGGCGATCCGGCGTACCGGTATCGCGTGGCGTATGTGCCTGTCGTCGGCAATCGCGCTTCCAGCGCCGATGAGGCAGTTGAGTTCGTCAAGGGAGATTCTGAGGAAGGCCGCGAGATCAACCGCGTTCTGTTGAAGGAGGTTGATAAGAGCCGCTACACCGCAAAGCAAGTATGGGAAATGATGCAGGCGGAAGGGTACCCGAAGTTCAATCAGCAGGCCCATACCGCGTTGTGGAAGTCGTTGGACGGCAAGAACCCGGCGAACGGCTTCGGGCGGCCCGGCGACTACAAAAATACCTGGGTCTGGTATGACAAGTGGATTGAGCGCGTTCGTGCTCACTGTCAGGAGCAGGGCGACAGGTACAAATAGAAGCGCTGTGAACGCACGAAGAAGCCCCGCCGAAGCGGGGCTTTGTGCCACGTGGGCTTATGCCTTGATGTAGCCCAGCCTGCGGGCCTCGTCGGCATAGGCGGACAGCGTCTTGTCGGCTGTCCAGTGGCAATCGCGCTCGATGCCGAGGGCGCCGCCCATAAGCCGGACGCGCTCAAGCTCCGAGATACGCACGGTGCCCAGTTCCGGGCATCCCATGCCAAGGTCGCACAGGCCGTAAGCGATATCCGTATCCTCCGGGTCAATCTCGGTCAGGAGCCAGGTGCCGGCGCCGCAGGGGTTGAAGAGCTTCACGACCGGCCGGAAGTCGTGCGTGTTCCCGTCCTCGTTGTCGGGATCGGCGAGCCGTTCGGCGTTCTTGCGGCCATTGGCGATGAGCTTGGCGCGGATGTCATCGGTCAGCAGTTTCATGATGTCGTCTCCCTTGTTGGTGTTCGCCCCGTAGGGCGGGGAGACGAAGGGCAGGCGCGAAGAGCCGCGGCCGTCCTGCCCAACACGGGCTGGCGCGGGCCGGGCATGGACGGCAAGGCTGCGCCTGCCAGAGGTAACCCGCACCCGATCGGGGCACCAAAGGGGACGACGAAACGGCATGGCGACATCCGCCGCGCAGCCGCGATGAAGGCCGCTACGGGGCATAGGGGTCGGGGATTTCGATGAGGTCGGTGACCTTGAAGCCGGCGTCCTCGGGATAGTCGCGCTGAAGGAGCCGCATTGCTTCAACGAGGGAGGTTGCGCGTACCTCGACAAAACGGCCCTCGGCCCAGGCGTCCGCGAAGCCGGTGTCGTTATACTGCCCGCTATCCACGAGCTCGCGCACGCGTGCGTTATAGATGCGTCCCTCGAAGTATTTGATACGTATTTTTGAGTAATCCCTGTGCATTATGTATGGTATAATATTTAAAAATTTGCAGACACATTCATAAGTAACATGTGAAAATTTGGTGTAACATAAAATTGAAACTATATTTAAATATTCGGATAGATATTTGCGTCGTACAATTATAATATTTTTCGTTTTCTTGGTGGGTATCTTATCTCTCGGTTCGGTGGTCGCACAGGATCGGCTGTTTGCGGTCTCAGGGCAGGGGCGGGGTGGCGCTGGAGCCGCGAAACAAGGTGCCTATATCTCCCAACTGACACAGTACCACGCGGAGCTAAAGGCCGCGGTCGAGGCGTGCGGTGACAAGGGAATGGTCTATGGACCGAACCATCCTGATGCCGATGCCGATGGTTGCGTCGTTGGTGATGATCCATGTGGGAAGCTCGGCATGATCTATGGCCCTGAGCATCCGAATGCAGATGGGAACGGATGCGTTCTTGGGCTTGATATAGAGGATGATGGGCGGGTGACGTTCTCCGGTGTCACTGCGCACGAAAGCGGCATCAAGCTTGGTGATGGTGGCGTTTGTGATCCCGACCATGAGGGCGTGCTGAGATATGCGGCCCCCTATAAAACCGTGTTGTTCTGTGACGGTCAGAACTGGCAAGAAATCGGCGCGGCTCCTGAAGCGTCGACAACATTCAATGATGTTTCGGATGCGGAGCCCGGCGATGTGTATACGACCGGTCAAGCGCAGCTTTCAGGCTTCTTTGGAGAGCGAACGGTCTCCGTAACCAATGGCGCGATCATTCTTGTAAACGGAAGCGCGCAGGGTTCAACGGCGACTATCGAATCCGGCGATTACGTTCAGCTTCGGATGACTGCATCCAACAATTTCGGGACGTCCAAGACGACGACGATGACAATGTCGTCCTTGGTGACGTCATGGACCGTCACGACTCGTGACCAAGACGTAACGCCCGATCCGTTCAGCTTCAACGACCTCACCGATCAGGCATTGGATGCGACCGTCAGCTCGGATCCGGTAACGCCGAGCGGGTACGATGGGCCGCTGGCGGTCTCCGTTTCAGGTCAGGGGTCCCCGGCTCTTTCCGTAAACGGGGGTGCGTGGGGTGCGTCAGCGACGATTGATCCCGGTGATTCTGTACGGCTTCGATTGACGACCAGTTCGGATACAGGCGTCGCGCATTCAGCGACAGTGAATCTCGGGGCCGGTTCTGATGTTTGGTCGGTAACCACCGGAACCTATGAGTACGGCTCTTGGTCCGGATGGAGTAGTTGTTCCGCGTCTTGCGGTGGCGGATCGAAGACGCGCACACGGGCGTGTGAGTTCACAGGTGGCGGCACGGTCGATTGTAGCGAATGCGGCGGCAATTGCACCGACAGCACAAGCTGCAATACGCACTCATGCTGTCATCCAGACGCGGGCGATCAATGCTGGGCCAATACGTGGGAGATGTACAACGGCGACTGCGTGGTCAGGGGAGGTGGTTACGCCACAATCCAGTGCGACGGTAGCTGCCCGCACACGTATCACTGTCAGCCGTAGTGACAATGTCAGGATCAATTATTGCTTGCCGCCATAAATATATGAGGGAACAAATGATTGCTGATTCAAATGAGAGTATTCTTCTTCGTATTATTGATGGTTCTGTTATCCGGGTTGCCGGCCGCGGCGCAGATTACGAGTTTCTCGGCGACCGGGCAGAAGTCCTCGCCTGAATATTCAGCCTTGATGAACGAGTTGCGGAACCTGAAGGCGCAACTCGCGGCGCTTCAGGGCGAGATCGATGCGCAGCGCCGGGTCATAGACGCCTTGAGCGGCAGTCGATGCGGCGGAACGAATAACTTCGTCGGCGGTATCGGTTCGAATGGATCGGTTTCATGCAAGTCGATGAACTTGCCGTCGCCTGCCGCAAGCGCGAGCGGCGGTGGTAGCTCGGATGATGATGACGGAACGGCGGCCGGTGGTGGCGGTTTCGAGGGGTGGCTCGGCAAGATCTATGGCGAACATCTCGGCCGTGAGGTCGACCGGGTCGGCGCCATTCAGTATCGCAAGGCCTACGAGGCTGGCCATATGAGCAAGGCGGAGATCGAGGCGGCGGTAGCCAATTCCTGTGAAGCCCGCGGCACCTGCGGCAAGGCGGACCATAAGAAAGTCGAGCAAGCCGCGGATCGACTAGGTGTCGATGTGGACGAGCGCTGCACCTCTCGGGATTGCCGCAACCGATACTCCGATTGATCTCCGACAAGAAAAAAGAGCCGCCCGGACGGGGCGGCTCTTTCTCGTAATCGGGACGTGACCGTGTGGGGTTAGTCCAAGGTCGGTGGCGGATCGATCGGCGGCCTGCTGCCGTCGATGACCGTGGTGTTCTTGCCATCGCCGCCGAAGGTGCCGGCGGCAATATGTGCGTAGCCCGCGATGTAGGCCCACTGGTAGACCAGCGCGGTCCCGCCGACACGCGCCGTGCCGACGACGGTCGCGTTGCCGAGGACGCGGGCCTGGCCGTAGACGGTGGCGTTGATCGAGACCATCGCATTGCCGGCGACGAAAGCGTACCCGCCGACGAAGGCGTTCTGGGAGACGATGGCCTCGCCGATGATCTCGGCATCGTCGCAGATGCGCGCGAAGTCCTTGATCTTGGCATGATCGGCGACGCGCGCCCTCCCGTAGATCAGGGCGTTGCGGGCGATATAGGCGGTTGGCGAGGCGGAGGCCGTCTCTGCGACCCATCCACCTTCCGAGCCGTCGATGTTGAGGTGCCGACGCGCCCGGACACGGCCGTTACCGTCTCCGAAGTCATAGTAGCTGACGGGGGGCTTGGACGTAGGGATTCTCATGGGCATGCCGCCCCTGAGGGCGGTCCCTGGCTGTGAGATAAAACGCGAAGGAAAAAGGGGGCGACACGCCGCCGAAAGGGCGGCGTGCCGCTTCGGTCAGTTGGGGAAGCGCTTGTCGATCGCGCGCTTAATGGCCCGCAAACCGGCGAAGGCCAAGGCGACAGCGCACGTGCATGCGACTCCGCACAATGCGATGGCTGCAAAGATCAGGGCGACCGATATCGGTGAGGTGAAAGGGAATACCGTCAGCAGCGAAACGGCGCTGATGCACATACCAAGAACTGTGCACGGCATCACCCCGGCGTGGCCGACCAACTTCTCCAGGACAGGATAGGTCTTTTGGAAGAGGAGAAGCCCGACGACGCAGCCGGGAATCGTGATGAAGAGAAAAATGACGACCCAGCCGACAATCGTGAGGACGAAGGCAAGAGTGTGTTCCAGGAAGGTCCAGGCGGTGTCTGCGTCACCGATGAGTGTAACCATCGCGGTGCAGAATGCGACGAATAGCGCCGCCAGCCCGCCGAAGATCAGGACGTAGAGAAGGTGTCGAGCAGTGATCATGATAGACATCTGACGCCCTTGCGGGCATCAGCTCCCGAAGGGCGTAGTGGAAAGCGAAGGTAAAAAGGGAGCGGCACGCCGCCGGAAGGACGGCGTGCCGCGTATGTCAGTTGAGGAATCGCTTGTTGGTCGGGTGCTTGATGGCCCGCAGGCCAGCGAAGACCCAAGCGACGACCGGCGTGCATGCGGCTCCGCACAATGCGATCGCCGTAAAGATCAGAGCGTCCGATATCATCGGTGAAGAAATGAGGTCGGCAGACGGGAAGGCCAGTGCCAGCGTCACGGCGCCAACGATGTGGCCAAGACACACGCACGGCATTACTCCGGCGTGGCCAACCAGCTTCTCCAGGAAAGGACGAATCTTGGTGAAGAGGATGAACCCGGCGGCGCCCCCGGCAATGGTGACCGGGAAGGCAAGGGCGTATTCGAGAGAGGTCGAGGTGGCGTCTGCGCGGGATGCAACGAACAGCGCTGAAAGTCCGCCAACGATCAAGATGGAGAAAAGGTGTCGGGTGGTGATCATGATAGATATCTGACGCCCTTTCGGGCATCAGCTCCCGAAGGGCGTAGTGGAAAAGGAAGGTGTATTGTAATTTTGTTGTGAGAATCGGCCGCCAATTATTCAAGTGTTTCGATTGTTTTTGTTGGTGAGGCCGCCTAAGCGGCGGCCTCGGTGTGCGCCCGGTCCTGAAGGCCAGCGAGGAAGTCGCTGGCCTGAGCCGCCTTCGAGGCGGCGGTGAAGATGGCCTTCTTGTCGGCCTTGAGGACCTGAAGCCAGTTCTCGATGTAGGCGGCGTGGTCCGGCCGCGGCGTCACGCTGATGCCCAGATCGGCGCAGAGGAAAGCCGCTCCAAGTTCGGCCACGAGCTCTTCCATGGCGTAGGCCTGATCGCCGAAGCGCTTGCCGAACTCCCGGTTGCAGCGGTGCTTGGCGCCACTCCAGTGGGTCAGTTCATGGAGCAGGGTGCTGTAAAATCCTTCCGTCGGCGTGCTGGTCTCGGTGCCGAGGAAGCGCTCGCGCTCCGGCATTTGGATGATGTCGTCCGAGGGACGGTAGAAGGCGCGCTCGCCGCCGTACTTCACGGTCGCTCCGGTCGCCCGGACGAAGGCTTCCGCCGCGTCGATGGGCTCGACGGGATTCTCGGGCGCCGGCAGGGGCGCGGGCTCGTAGCCGTCCACCTGGTCCGCATTGAAGACCCAGGACGCCTTGGCGATGAGGCGCTTGTTGTCGGTCTGCCAGTTGCCGTCGTCGTTCTCCAGCTCGTCGTCGGCGATCTCGATCTCCTTATAGAAGACCACAAGGCTCGCCTTCTCGCCCTTGCGCACCTGGCAACCGTTCTTCTGCCACTGGCGGTACGTGCCCCAGATCCCGGTGCTGAAGCCCCTCGCGTAGCCGGCGGCCCAGAGGGAGACCACGTTCACGCCGCGATAGGCGTTGGCGGTGTCGATGTTGGTGGGGCGGTTGAGGCCCTCGCCACTGCGGTGCCAGGGCATCTGCCAGTCGCCGGCGCCGGCCTCGATGGCGGCGATGATGTTGTTGGTCACCTGGGTGTAGACGTCGGGCTTTTTGCTCTTGGTCGTCATGGCTTCGCTCCTTTCCGGTTTGCGAGGCCGCGACCGCCGCGGCCTTCCGATGGCTGCCGGAAAGGCAGGGGTGAAGCCGGGCGCGGCACCCGACGGGCGGGAGCGAAGCGGGAGACGGGGAAGCGGGTCTTTCTTGGAGCGCAGCGGGCGCGAGGAAGCAGGCGAAGCCTCGCGGGGAAGAAAGTCCCGCAGCCCCGTTGCCGGGTACGGCGTCCCTGCCAGGCACGCCACCCATGAGGAAGGCCTGCGGTCGTGCTGCTCAAGCTGGAAAGGAAATGCGACACCCGACCAAGATGCCGAAGGCACCGCCGTCAGCCAGACGTGACCAACCGGAGCCGCGCGATGCCGTGACGGGACGTGTTTGCCCGCCGTTACGCGGTGGGTGTTTTGCCCACCAACATCGACGCCCGCCGAAACGCCGTGCGGGGCGATTTTCGACTTGTCTCAAGCCGCCGGAAACTGGCGATCCCGGATCGGGGCAGCTATGGTTTCGTCAGTATTGGCAATTGGAGGCGACGCGGGGGAGAGAGCATATGGTGTTCGGCAAGTTGTTTGGGGGCGGCGGCAACAAAAGACGGCAAGAGGCAGAGGAAGCCGAGAACTTCCGCCAAGGTCTAGAGGCCCCGATGCGGGCCTTGCTGGACCTGATCCACGACATGCCGGTGGATCGCACGTCGAAGATGCTCCTGCGGCAGAAGATCATTCAGCGCGACAAGGGCGAACTGGAGCGGGTGCTGCAGAACGTGATCCTGCCGAAGCTCGATCCCGCATGGCAGGCGCGCATCAAGGACCTGGGCAAGTCCGAAGCCTGGATGACGTTCCTGGAGTTTCGGGAGACGCCCATGTGCCGTGGCCGGACGGACGAGCGCATGGACATGCTTCATATCGGCAATTTCCCAATTCCGGCGGAACTCAGCCGCAAGGGAGAGCAATCATTCGCACCGGTGGTCTTTTCGGGCGATGGGCATTTGCTGACCGTGGCCCCGACCGGCGCGGGTAAGGGCCAAGCCTTCATTCTGCGCAACCTCTATAACTACGAAGGGCCGACGGTCGTCTTCGATCCGAAGGGCGAACTGTACCGGAAGACGGCATGGCGGCGCGACTGGTACGGCAAGGTCTTCAAGTTCGCGCCCGAGGACCCGGATACGGATTGCTTCAATCCGATGGACATGCTGACGCCGCTGCCCGACGAGGATGCGGACGTGATCTGGGACAACGCGCGCCAGCTTGCCGAGCTGCTGATCGTGCCCATGGGGAAGGAGCCGTTCTGGGACAACACGGCGAAAGATCTGGTCACCGCGCTGATCTTCTACGTCTATCACACCTATCCGCCGCGCCAGCGGAATATCCGGGAGGTGACGCGCCTTCTCCATCTCGACGAGGATCGGCGGGATGCGCTGATCCAAAAACTCAAGGACAGCGATGAAGAGCGGCTGCGCGAGCTTGGCGCCACGCTGCTCGATGTGCATGAGAGCATGCGCACGTCGATCACGCATACGCTGCGCACGCAGCTTGAAATCTGGCGCTCCCCCAAGGTGATGCGGGCGACCCGCGGCACCAGCCACGGCCTCCATCCGCATACGATCGCCGGCGACGACCACATGCGCTGGTGGATGTATTCGCAGGGCGTCGAGGACAAGCCGGGCTTCTGGCTCGAAGACGACAATACGGCGATCACCGGAGACGCTCATACGGTGTTCGTTGTGGTGCCGGCCGAGCAAATCGACATGTACAGCTCGGTTTTGCGGGTGGTGCTCGGCATGATGCTGCAAGGGGTGATGGCGCATCGTCGCTACGTCGAACGGGAGGCGCGGGGCAACCAGTCTCCAGCGACGCCGGAGGGGCAGTGGCCGTTTCTGTTTCTGTTCGATGAGCTGCCCCAGCTCGGCTACATGCGGATCGTTGAGGATGCGATCTCAATTGCCCGTGGTGCGAATATCCGCCTGTGGCTCCTGGCGCAGGACCTCTCCCAACTCCGTAATGTCTATCCCCGCTGGGAGACGTTGATCGCCAACTCCAGGGCGCAGATGTTTTTCCGGCCCAACGATCTCGGCACGGCGCAGTACATCTCCGATCTGCTGGGCGAGCATCCGGACCTGTGGGGCAATCGAACGCCGCTGGCCGCGCCGAACGAGCTGATCGGTGGCGCCTTCCGCGATGACGTGATTCTGCGGTTTCAGGGGCACAAACCGATCCGTGCGCGTATGCCGATGTTCTGGGACGAGAGCGAAAGCGCCAAGAAGATGGTGGCCAATGCGAAAGCACGCTTGGGCGACGTGCCTGTGCGGGAACGGGAACCGTGGCCGATCGACGGTTTGACGCTCGAAGAGCTCAAAACCCAGAACGAGGCCATGCGCAAGCAGGTGCCGGAGGAGCCGGAAGAACCGGCCGAAACGGAACCGGCGCTCAGCGAAGAAGGGGGTCAGGGGCAGAATGAAAAAACGGCCAAGCCCGAACCCAAGAGCGAGGCCGCCCCGGAATACGAATTGACGGAGGACGGGCTGCCCAAACCGCCTCGGCTGGATTGATTGAAATAACGACCGTTTCAATAGGTAGAAATGCTGCACTGCACGATGTCAGCGTTTCCGGGGCCCCGATATTTGCGTAAACTGATTGCAGAAGGTTTTTGATATGCAATTGGTTTATGAAAGTATTTTCGAGTGCTCATTGGGTATGCTCGCGTTTCCAAATCCGACGATCAGAATACTACGGCTCAGGTGACCGCCCTTCGGGAGGCGGGATGTGAGACGATCTATCAGGAAGCCGCCTCCGGCGGCCGATGGGATCGGCCGGAGCTCCAAAAGCTCCTGGACTATCTGCGGGCGGGCGACGTGGTTGTCGTCTGGAAGTTGGACCGGCTCTCCCGCTCATTGCGCGATCTCCTGTTCATCATGGAAAAGCTCGATGCGGCCGGCGCCGGCTTCCGGTCCCTGACAGAGTCGATCGATACGACGTCGCCCGGCGGCCGTATGCTCATGCAGATGCTCGGCTCCTTCGCCGAATTCGAGCGTGAGATGATTCGCGAGCGGACACGGGCCGGCCTCGAACGCGCCCGCAAGGAAGGCAGAGTAGGCGGCCGCCGGCCGAAGTTGACCGCCGAACAGCAGCGCGAGGCAATCGAGGCCGTTCGCTCGGGCCGACGCACCGCCAGTCAGATGGCTCGGGTCTTCGACGTGCATCCGGCGACAATCAGCCGGGTGGTGAAGGCGTCGGCTGCGTTCGAGAGTACCTAGTGCCGTTGATCAAGGTGCGGGCTGATGTTGTGTACGCCAATCATCATTCATGCAAAAAGTTGTGTGCGCCGCGCCCTTTTTGGTGCATTCTGGTGCGAAATTGTGTAGCCTGTGTATGGTGGACGAGGTAGCAACCTTGGTAGGGCTAGAATGACGGAGATGAAGCGCTTCTCGGTATCCGTTGAGCGAGAGGAGTATGAGGCTCTACGCCATATTGCTCAGTCTCACCGGCCGCCACTGTCGCTCCAATATGTGGTGCGGTATGCGTTGCAGGAGTTTTTAGACAAACACGAAGGGCAGCAACTCATGCTCAAGTTTAAGGGAAGCGACCGAAAGTGAACATGGCTCCGAGGGAAATGCTGCTTCTAGATCAAGACCATCAGTATCGACTGTGGTCGTACCTTCGGCATGCCCGGAAAGGTAGTCGGACATGCGTGTAACTGCGGGTTCGGGAGCCCGATCGCAATGGGATGATCCGAAAGGCTTAGACGCACTGCCATTACCTTTGCAGAGCCCCGAATCGGTGACGATCCCGCTCGTCGTAGCGCCCGGCCCGCGTGCTCTTGAAGACATGGCCTTCCCTTTTGAGGCGTTGAGCGACATTGCCCAGATCGAGAGTTGGCGCAAAGAAATTAATCGACCTCTTTATCACATCCATAAGTGGTGGGCGCAGCGCCTTGGCACAGTCTTTCGTGCCATAGTTCTCGGTGCCTTTGCGCCATCCGGCACCGACATGCTCGACCTGTTCTACAAGCCTGTTCGCATCAAGGATGCTGTAGTTTTTGATCCGTTTATGGGCAGCGGTACGACTATTGGCGAAACCGCTAAGCTTGGAGCGCGCGCCATCGGACGCGACATTAATCCGGTCGCCCACTTCCTCGTCAGGAACGCGCTTGCGGTTCACGACCGCCCAGCTATCCTCGAAACTTACCGGGCTATTGAACGTGACGTGGCTGACCAGGTTCGCCGGTATTACAGCGCGACTCTGCCCGATGGCAGAGAAGTTGACGTTCTCTATTATTTTTGGGTGAAAACGGTCGATTGTCCGGCGTGCGACACGGCAGTGGATTTGTTTTCGTCATACATCTTCGCGCGGCACGCTTACCCGAAGCGATATCCCGAGGCCAAGGCGGTCTGCCCCACTTGCGGTGCAATCAACGAAGTGCGCAATGACGCCCGGGAAGCGCATTGCGGTACATGCTACGCCACTTTCGACCCGCAGGCCGGTCCGGCCAATGGGCAAAAGGCGAGTTGTCCGGAATGTTCCCACATTTTCCCAATTGCCAAGACGATCCGCGAAACCGGCCGTCCGCCAGAACACCGGCTCTATGCAAAGCTCGTCCTTATGCCGGAGGGCAGCAAAGCGTACATGCCAGCAACTGATGAGGACCGGGCGCTCTACGGCGAAGCGCAGAAGGCGCTGAGGAATCGCAAAAACCCATATCCGGTCGCTGCGATAGAGCCCGGCTACAACACGAACCAGGCGCTCGGTTACAATTACCGGCACTGGCACGAGATGTTCAACGAGCGTCAACTCCTTTGCCTTTCTGTCCTGGCGGACAGGATCAGGCAGATCGAAGACCCGATTCTGCGCGAGCTGTTCACCTGCCTGCTCTCTGGCACGCTTGAGTTCAACAATATGTTCGCCTCCTACAAGGGCGAGGGGACTGGCGCCGTCCGGCACATGTTTGCCCATCACATTCTCAAGCCCGAACGCGTGCCGCTGGAAGCCAACCTGTGGGGCACTCCGAAGAGTTCAGGTGCATTCTCGACCATGTTTGAAGGCAGGATCAGGCGCGCCCTCGATTACGCCGACGACCCTTTCGAGATTCGATTGCCGGCTCCCGGCCGCAAGGGCAATGAAAAAGTTTTCGGCCTCTCCGAGAAGATCGGGTTTCCTGTGGCTGAGAGCTATTCTGCCTTCGCCGAAGGTAAGCGCGTCTATCTGTCCTGTGGCGATTCGAGCGCTACCGATCTGCCGGATGGCGTGGTGGATGCGATCATTACTGACCCGCCGTTCTTCGATAACGTTCACTACTCCCAGCTCGCCGATTTTTTCCACGTGTGGCAGCGGCACATACTTGGCGCCAACGGGCACTGGCAAGCCGACACGACTCGCAGTGAGGACGAAGTTCAGAACGCCGATGTAGGTGCTTTCACAGATCGCCTGCGCGCCGTGTGGACGGAGGCGTACCGCGTCCTCAATGACGATGGGATTCTCGCGTTCACCTACCACCACTCACGCCCGGAAGGATGGCACGCCGTCCTCAAGGCACTGATGGAGGCCGGTTTTGGAATAACGGCGGCGCACCCAATAAAGTCTGAAATGTCGGTCGCCATGCCCAAGCATCAGGCGCGGGAACCGATCGACCTGGACATAATCATCGTCTGCCGGAAGCGCACGCAGCTGACACCGCATCGCTGGAACGGCGATTTGTGGGGCACTATTTCGCCGGTCGCTGCCGAGCAGGTTCAGCGCCTTCGCGGCTCCGGGCGCCGTCTGAGCCGCAACGACGTGCGCGTCATCGTCATGGCACAATTGCTTCGACAGCTTTCTATTTCGCATGAGATGGACGCGGCCCTCTCCTCGCTGGATAACGCAAACGGTGAGATTGAGGCGCTTATTGCGGAGTTGCATGCTGCCGGCAGCAAAGAGATCAGCACAAATGCGGAGCGAGACTAATCGTGACGAATGTAACTGCCATCTTCAAACTGTGTGTTGAGGCTATACGTGACGGTCAGTTAATTGAGCGGGAAGGGCGTACCGACAAGGAGTTTCACTTTCAGAATTGGTTCAAGCGGCGCCTCGACGGCATGCAGCTACATTACGATCTGCCGGGCCGTAACACCTATCCTGATTTCCGGATGGTCCATTCCCCGGAGGGCTATGAGCTCAAAGGGCTCGCCTATCCGGGCCGCGAGGCCAGCTACGATTCTAATAGTCAGGTTCCCTGCGGGGAGCACAACGGGCGGCAGGTCTACTATGTCTTCGGCCGCTATCCGAAAGACCCGGATGGCAACAAGTATCCTGTGCTCGATCTCGTTCTTTGCCATGGTAGCTTTCTCAATGCCGACAACGACTACGTACACAAGAACAAGAGCTTCCGCGGGTTTGGCACGTATGGCGATATTCTTGTCCGGGACCGCAAGATGTATGTCTTGCCCACGCCGTTCGCTCTCGTGGATGGCACGGCGCATCACCGCACGCTGATTCTTCCGGCCGATCATCCCGTCGATGCAGGGCTCATCGAAATCGGGGAAATCACACGGCGCGAGGTCGATCAGATGATTGTCGCCTACAGCTTCGATCTGCGCACAAACCAACTCGCGACGACGCAGGTGCCAAACCCGAATGCGGGCTGCGAGCATGTCTTCAAGGTCTACCGAGCTGAGGGTGATCCCACGGACCCGGTTTCGCTTCATGGACAAAACAAGGCGCAGAACGAACTGGTGTTACCGGATGACGGCGAGGATGACGAAAGCGGAGAAGTCAGCGAGTAGCACGAGATCGGAGGGGATAATGCTCAAAGCCAGACGCATCCGTGTTCAGAACTTCCGCAACATTGATGACAGCGGCTGGGTTCCTCTTGAGCGCGTTACCGCCCTCGTCGGGCGGAATGAGTCCGGCAAGACGGCGATGCTTAAGGCCTTCCACAAGTTCAACCCCGCGACACCGGCGCCGTACAATCCTCAGCGTGAATTTCCGCGCGATCGATATACCCGCGATTTCAAGGACGGCAGCGATTGGCCGGTTTGCTCCGTGGCATTTGAGATCGCCGGGGCGTTACGCGATGAACTGCAGACACTGCTCGACGACCGCCAGGCGCCGAGTGAGGCAGTCTGCACACGCTATTACGACGGCTCACTGACGGTCGAATTTGATCCGGAGATTTCTGACCACGTGGTCGTGCCCGATCCTGTCGTAGCCGCGCTCAAGAAATTCGCGTCAGCCGCCCGGCGCCTTGAATCGCCTGCGGCGGATCAGGAAGAGGCGACCCAGGAGCTGCGTACCGCGCTGGCGACGTGGGCCTCGAAATGGGAACAGAAGATTAGTTCGCATGCCGACCTTCGCGGCGATGATGGCGTGAAGCTGCTCTCGGCCTTGCGCAAAGAGTCGGAAGGACATGCGAAGCCGCAAACGGCCGACCCTGTCGAGACGCTGCAAGCGGCGGTGGACCCCGTTCTTGAGGCGGCACAGAGGCCCGCACCAGCCGAACAGGCCGAGGCGTGGCTGAAAGAGCGCCTGCCCGTCTTGATTTATTTCGAGGATTACGGTGTTCTCGACAGCGCGATCTATCTGCCGCGCTTTCTTGAAGACCTTGAACGCGCGCCGGACGACGCTCACGTTCGCACTATCAACGCCATGTTCAAGCACGTCCGGCTGACGGCGAAGGAGATTGCCGACCTCGGCCGCGAGCAAGCGCAAGAGGCGCGCTCTCAAAACAAGAAACCCGAAGATGCCGTGATCCGCCAGGATCAGGAACGCAAGGAAGCGCGGGCGATTAAACTCAGCTCCGCTTCCCTCGATATCACTGAACGCTTCAACAAATGGTACGGCCAACGACGGCATACGGTCGATTATCAGGCCGATGGCGACTATTTCCGCATCTGGATCGCGGACGATCGGCGGCCTGGCGTCAAGATCGAACTGGAAGGGCGCAGCAGGGGGTTCCAGTGGTTTTTCTCATTCTACCTCGTTTTTCTCGTCGAGTCCGAGGAGGGGTATAAGGACGCCATTCTTTTGCTGGACGAGCCGGGGCTCCATTTGCATCCCACCGCTCAGCAGGAGCTGATCGCGTTTTTTGAGCGGCTGTCAGAGAACAACCAACTCGTCTATACGACGCATTCGCCGTTCCTGATTGACGGCGAACATCTTCATCGCGTTCGGCCCGTTACCGAAGATGAAAGCGGGCACTCCCGGATCAGTGTCGAGACCTGGCCGAAGGACCGCGAAACCATCTTCCCGCTTCAGGCAGCGGCGGGTTACGCCATGGTGCGCGGCCTTTTCCAGCACAGGGACAATGTGCTGGTCGAGGGTATGAGCGATTACTACTACCTGCACGCCCTCCGGGCGCAGTGCCGCGCGTCCGGTCGGGAGGCGCTGTCCGATGATATCTACATTACTCCCTGCGGCGGCACCAAAAACGTCGGCCATATCGCCTCGCTGTTTCTTGGACAGGAGGTTCGACCGCTCGTTCTGCTCGATGGTGACGACGCCGGGCGCGCGCGCCGCGATGCTCTGATCAAGGAACTCTATGCCGCCCACGGAGCGGCGATCCTCATGCTCGACGACACGTTAGACCGCGCCGGGACCGAGACCGAGGTCGAAGATATACTCGGCGAAGATATCGTGCTTCCAGGCGTTAGCGCCGTTCTCGGGCAGACCGTAAAACTGACGACCGCCGACCGTGCCGCGGGCAGCCTGCCAAGCCAGATCAAGGCGTGGGCGGTGCGCCGAAACGTTGAGCTTCCGGACGGGTGGAAGGCGTCGGCCGCCATTCACCTTGTTTCGGATTGGGGGGAGAACGCAACGAAGCTGCCCGACGAGGTTCTGGACCGCGCTGCCGCTCTGTTTGCGGCGATCAATGAGCGCTTCCCGAAATGCGCAGGATGACGGCTAGGGCGACATGACGGGCATAAGCGCGACCGCAACGATCCTCAAACTGAAGATTGACCGGTTTCGCGGTATCGAGGCTCTGGACTGGAATCCGGCCCCCGGCATGAACATCGTGCTCGGCGGCGGCGATGTGGGGAAGAGCACGATCCTCGAAGCAATCGCCCTTTTGCTCAGCCCCTCCAATGCACTCGTTCTTTCGGAGGCTGATTTCTGGCAGCGCAAGGTCGAAGATGAATTCGTAATACAGGCGGTCGTCGCGCTCCCGCCATCTTCCGAGATAGGTCAGCAGCAAAGGTTCGCCTGGCCCTGGGAATGGGACGGCAACGACGCCGTGCGTCCGATCACCGAGGACGATGAAGAGAGCGGCCGGGCCGCTTCCGGCCCGCCTGTCTATCGCCTTCAGGTGCGCGGCACACCCGATCTCGAAATAAATTGGGAGATTGTGCAGCCCAACGACGACATCGATCACCTGTCCGCAGCCGTGCGGCGGAATATCGGCGTCGTTCGCCTTGGTGGCGACGACCGCAACGACCGCGATCTCAGGCTGGTCTACGGCTCCGCACTCGACCGGTTGCTTGCCGACAAGGGCCTGCGGGCCAGGATTGGGCGGCGCGTATCGGAAATCAATCTGGCCGCCAATCTTGGCGACAGCGCCAAGGAAGCTCTCGGCAAGCTTGATGGAACGCTCAAGAATGAGGCGCTGCCGAGCAAACTCGATCTCGGGCTGACGAGCAGCCAAGGGCTTTCCATCGGCGCGCTGATTGGGCTTATGGCCGAAAGTGCGCACGGCGTTTCTCTTCCGCTTGCGAGCTGGGGCGCGGGAACGCGGCGAATGACCGCGCTGCAAATTGCTGCCGCCGGCGAGGCGGAAACCAGTATCACTGCCATCGATGAAATAGAGCGCGGCCTTGAACCCTACCGGTTGCGGAAGCTCGTAAAGAGTTTGCAGGCAGAACCGGCGCAGAGCTTCGTAACGACGCACAGCGCCGTGGCGATAAACGCCGCCGACCAGGCCAGCCTCTGGTATCTTGACGGCAGCGGTCATATCGGCCCGCTTCTGCGTGAAAAGATCGCCCGACAGCAAGAGCGCGACCCTGAAACCTTCCTGTCCAGATTTGCCATTATTGCCGAAGGTCCGACCGAGGTGGGCTTCCTCTCGTACGTTCTGGAGCGTGCCGTTGACGGCGCCTTTGCGGATCACGGCGTGCGCGTTTGCGACGGGCAAGGCAATCCCGCCACCCTGGATCTTCTGGAAGCCATGGCCGACGGCGGTCTGCTTTTCGGCGGTTTCGCCGATGACGAAGGCCAGTCTTCTGGCCGATGGACTGAACTAAAGGCGAAGATGGGAGACCGTCTCTTTCAATGGGCGGGCGGCTGCACCGAGGAACGGATCATGTCCCTCGTGGATGAAAGCCGGCTTGAAGAGCTGATCGCCCATCCCGACGCGGGCGTGGCTGCGGAACGCCGCGTGACACTCGCCATGCGGCTCGGCATCGACAACAAGAGCCTGCCTGCCATCAGGACAGCCACGGAGGATTTTCGCGCCCTCATGATCGCCGCCGCCATCGGCAGCAAGGAAGGCGCGCCCGACGACGAAACCGCGAAGATGTGGGGCCGTCACGGAAGGCGCTGGTTCAAATTCGTCGTAGGCGGACGCGAACTCGCCGAGAAGATGTTTGTGCTTGGTGTCTGGCCCTCGGTCAAGCCAGACCTCTTGCCGTTTCTCAATGCCGTCCGCGCCGCGCTGGGACAGGCCGCGATCTCTGACGTTCCTCATGACGGATGAAGAAGTTGCCGCCCTGCTCGATTCCGATGTGCCGTTCGTCGCGGTCGAGGCGCCTGCCGGGTGCGGCAAGACGTATCAGGGCGCGCACTATGCCGCGCGGACGGCCCCGCGCCTTGCAACCGGCCGGGTTCTGATCCTTACGCATACCCACGCCGCCTGCGCCGCGTTCGCACAGGCGACGGCTGCCGCCCACCGCCGCGTTGAAATCAGGACAATCGACTCCCTCCTTGTGCAAATCGCCGCTGCCTACCACAAGTCTCTCGACTTGCCTGCCGATCCGTCCGCATGGGCGCGGCGGCAAGGTGCCGACGGCTACGCTGCGCTGGCCGCGCGTGTCGCGACGCTCGTGGGGCGGCACCCTTTCATAGTCGCTGCCGTGGCGGAGCGGTTTCCGGTGGTCATCGCCGATGAGCATCAGGACGCGAGCGCGGATCAGCATGCCGTTGTTATGGCTTTGCGGAATGCGGGGACGAAGCTGCGCATCTTTGGCGACCCGATGCAGGGGATTTACGCAAAGGGCCGGGCGGCAAACGAGGCGCTGGCGCGCTGGGAAGAGATCAAGGCGGCCGCAGCCTTCGCTGAGCTATGCACGCCGCATCGATGGAGCGATGGAACGCCTGCCCTGGGCGCCTGGGTGTTGCGTGCGCGGGATGCCCTGAAGAACGGTCAGCCTATCGATTTGACAGGCGCACTTCCACAAGGGTTGAATATTCTTCACGCGGACAACACTGCCGTCGGACGTGGCTATCGTTTGGATAGCGCAGAGCGTGCGCCCATCGACAGGGTGGCACGCGCCGGGACGCAGGCGCTCATCCTCACGCCGCAGAACGATATGACGGAAGCGCTCGCGGCCTTCTGGAATCGCGCCATACCGATATGGGAAGGCCACACCCGCCCGGCCGTTGACGAGCTCATAACTGCTACGGAAGAGAGCGCGGGCGACGCCGTGGCTGTGGCAAACGCCGTGGTCGCGTTCATGGGACGCGTTGCAGTCGGCTTCAGCCGGTCGAGCCACGGCGACCGACTTGTCCGGGAGGTAGGTGAAGGCTGCACGAGTGCAGCCCGTGGCAAGCCCGCGCGTATCCAGCAGCTCGGCCGCTTCATTCTTGAGGAGCCGAACCATGTCGGGATCGCAAAATGTCTTGCTGAGCTGTCCCGGCTTCAGCGGGAAGGCGTTTCCGGCTTTGAAACGGTCAGTATTGACTATCGAAGAGAGTACCAAGACGCGATTCGGCTGGGGGAGTTTGTGGACGCGCACGACGGCCTCGCGGAAATCAACAGGCGGCGCGCCTTTACCCGTCCGACGCCGCCGGCGCGGGCGATAAGTACCATTCACAAGGCTAAAGGGCTGGAATGCGACAATGCGATGATCCTGCCCTGCGACAGTCGGTTCTCTTCGACATACTACTCGCGATGCAGACTATACGTCGCTATTAGCCGGGCAAAGCGGTCTCTCACGCTCGTTCTTTCCAGAGAAAATCCAAGCCCTATTTTTGATGTGTAGATTAGCACAGAATAGCTAACCCCGCTTATATTTCGGTGTATTTGTTGTCATACGGCTGTGACGACGCGCAGCCTTGAGAGGTAGAAACCACTGTAACTCTATAAGATTTGAAGATAATGTGCGCTGAGTAACGAAATGCAGGATAATGTAACAAGGTCAACCCCCAATTCTTGCGGGTTTCGGCGTTAATCTCTTCCCCACATGCGGCTGGCTATTTCCCGTTCCTCCAATCCGACGGCATTCCCGTAGATCGCGGTCGTCGCGATGTCCGAGTGCCCGAGCCACTTCTGGACCAGGTTCAGGGGCACGCCCTTCTCCAGAGCGGAGATTGCGAAGGCGTGCCGCAATCCCTTGGGGCTGGCGTACGGACCTTCTATGCCGCCGCGCTCCATCACCGCCTTGATCCGCCGATAGCCGGTCATCCGGCACCAGGGCCAGAGAAGTGCCTGATCCGGCGGCAGTTTGCGCAGCAGGTTGCCGAGCCGGCGTGACATGGCCGAGGGAATCGGTACAGCCCGGTATACCCCGTGCCGGCGCTTCTTGAGCGTTTCCAGCACCACCACCCGTTCGACCAGATCTACCCGGTCGCGCGTGAGGTTCAGCGCCTCCGAGAGACGGCAGCCGGTATAAGCCACGGTCAGGCAAAACGCGGCCACCTCCGCGGGCTCCTTGCGGGCCGCGTGGATGAAGCCGGTGCGCTCCTTGATGCTGAGATATTTACGGTGGCCGGCGTCGTCATAGAGGCTCCAGTTGGCCATTGGGTTTCCGATGCTCTCGAAGGCGGGGTTCCTCCTTACGTGTTGATTTCACAGTGTGAATCGTAACGCACGGAGACCCCCCGGGTGACACTTTCCTGCATTCTGTCACTCAGTTCGCAAGTCGCCCTGTGGCTGGCGCGCAACACAACTGTTCGGGAAATCGGCCACGACGGGCGCCTTCGGAGCACCCATACGATGGGCGATGGGGCTGGTTCATGAGGCTTCCCGCGGTGGCCAACGGCAGACAAGAAAATTGGTGGACGTGGGTGCTGCAAAGCCTGAGCGCTACCGGCCTGGTTCGACGGTGGACATCGCGCAGTCTTCCCGCTCAAATGATCGAGGGGAACACAATGCTTGCTGGGCAGCTTGTAGCTGAGGGGGTTCGGAAGGAGCCGAATACGAGGTGAATGGAGCATATCCTACACGCCATAAACTCGATCTATGCGACCACGCTTGATGAAGAGGGTTGGGATGGCGCACTTCGAGACGTTTGCGACGTCACGGGCGCCGTCGGCTTCAACGTGTTTGTCCTCGATCACGCGGCGGAGCTGATACCGGTAAACCGCTCCATCGGTATTCCGGATGATATTCTGAAAGACTATTCAAGCTACTATGTCCAGAAGGATCCCGGGATTGCCCACTATGTGCGGAATCCCAACGAGCGCTTTTATTATAATTATGCACACACACCTGAAGAAGAAATTGATAGAAATGAGTATTATGACTGGCTTCAGAAAATGGGCGGCGCCAGATATTATCTGGCAACGACATTCAAATTTGACGAGAGATACTCGGGAATTGTGACGGCGCAACGTGACCGTAAGAGCGGCCATGCGCAGCCGGAAGATATGAAGCTCCTGGGCTTGATAAGCCCTCACATTCAGCGGGCCGTTGAAATTGGTGAACTCGTCGACCAGGCGCGTATCAAGGCGGATGCAGCGCTCGACGCGATTGAACGGACGCCCTATGGGATATTTCTGCTTAACCGGGAGCAGGAAATTCTGTTCGCGAACAAGAGGGCGCGGGTGATCGCGCGTCGACGAGCCGCGATCTTCGTGGAAAACCGAACGATCCGCTGTGCGAAGGACCGCGAGGACAGGAAGCTTAAGGTAGCCATTCGTGAAGCGGCGCGGGCTTCGTTCGGCGATTCCGTCTATCCAGGCGCAACCCTACCGGTCGAGAGTGAGGTCTATGGCCGGCCGTATATGGTAAAGGTCGTGCCACTCATCGGGCAGTCACGTCTCATAACCAAGGAACGGCCAAGCGTGCTTGTCGTTGTTACGGACTTCGAGATGGCGCCGGATGATATAGAGCGTCGCCGGGCAAGCCTTTGTTCTGTGTATCAACTGACAGAGGCAGAGGCGATCATCGCGGTACGACTCGGGGATGCGGAACGCCCCCAGGATATCTGCGATAGTTTGAGCATTTCCCCGAACACGCTCAAAACCCATCGCAAGCGTATTTTCGAAAAATTGAATATCGCGACCCAGGCCGAGTTGGCGAGGCTGGTTTCCACGCTTTGAACGTCACCCCATAGGGTGACGCATCGCCGGCTCCTATCCGGAAAACTGGGAGTTGAATGCGAAGCGCAGCGTGCGCAAGCGGGTCGGATTCCGCCTGCTGTCTCTGTGCTTTTGATCATCGCGACTTACTCACTGGGAGACTGAGGATGCCGAAGACCGGGAGGACATCAGAGACGAAGCGACCTCGACAAGCACTGTCTGGGAACGTGATCGGCCTCGCATTTGCGGGCCTCGCGTTGGCGGCTTGCCAGACGACGCAAGTCGAGGAAGCGGCCGTCGCCGAGTCGCTCGCAACGATGGCGGAGCCGGCGCCCTATGCCGAGGGAACCGTGTTCCACGGCGTCCGGAACGGCGAGCAGGTTCGGAACACGCTGATCGCCGTCAACGGTGATCGCTATACGTGGCAGCGCGATACGGACGGTTGCACCTGGACGATGGATGCAGGTATCGGCCTCAGGTTCGGTCCGGAAGTGAGCTGGGAAAACTGCAATTCCAGCGGCACCACGACCGTGACGAGCAAGTCGGGCGATATCTGGCCGCTGGAAGTCGGCAAGACGGTCTCCTACGAGGGCACGGGCCATACGGCCGGCGGCAACGACTGGACGGCCGATCGCACCTGCGAGGTCGAAGGGCAGGCCCGCGTCACCACGCACGCCGGCACCTATGACACCTACAAGGTGGTCTGCCGCACGAAGTGGCGGGAGATGATTTCTTATGTGTCGCCCGAGGTGGGTGCTACCGTAAAGTTCGTGCAGCGGCCGACCCGTTCCGATTCCAATTCGCCGGGGTCGGACTTCGAGCTCACGCGGATTGAAGCGCGATGAGGGCGGCGAAGTCGATCCGCCGTCTGGTGGTTGGCGGTCTGTTGCCGCTGAGCGTGGCCGCGTGCTTTGAGAGCGAGGATATCTCTGTAGAAGCCGTTGGGGCGCGCTACGACGGGAGCCGCGGGATATGCCATGTCGAGTTCGAGGTGGTGAACAACCTGCAAGAGCCCATAGAACTGCTGTCAATTGTGCCCGCCATCAATGGGCAGACGGCAAACAAGGCGGCGCGCACTGATATCAGACTGCTTAACTTCAAGATCGGGCAGTCGGCACGTCGGACAATGTACTACGATTTGGACCGGAGCGAATGCTCTGACCCTGAGATAACGGATGTTGAGACCGGGCACGATTGCAAAACGCCCACCCGTATATGCAACGACGATTTCTCGTTCTAAAAGGAGCCCCGCCGATTGGCGGGGCTGCACTCCAGAATGCGTGCCAACAGGAAAGCGCTAATGGCTCACCCAGAAAACCCCACCGATACCTTGGTGCACATGTTGAAGGAAGAATTGGGGGGAGAATGGAAGGTAGAAGATAACATAATTACAGGAAGCGGACGCTTTAGGTTTCGCCCATTCAGAATAGAAATCTTATACAAAAATGATGGCTCTAATTTCGCCGTACAACCGAATTCAATAGGAGTCGGGCATGGGTGGATGGGATGGGTATTGGGAATCATTGCGGCCTCTCAGCTTATATTCTTCCCGTTCCTTGGATTTTTAATCCTGGGAATGCTGGGAGCCCTAATTGGTGGACTCTTTTCATTTTTCTGGGTGTGGCTAATTGGTGCCAGTCGCAATAAGGAGGTTGAGAATTTAAAGATGATTCTAAACCGTATTCTGAGCGAGTTAAATTTTCTTACTTCCTAAATCGTATAAATTCCAATACAGGTTATTAGTTTAAAATTTATCGTGTGGTGACTATAATTAAAGTTATCGATGATAGTAATTATAGTTGCGCGTACCTTGTCTTGGAATTTCGGATTTGATCAAAACGAAATAAATCTTCATCTGCTGTCATTTGCGACACAGACTGAATTTTTCCGCATGATCGCTGATAGCGATACATTTCTTCACGACATCATGATGGTCGCCGGGTTACTCGGGTTTACGTTTTTCTTTTTGAACATACGGAACCTAACGCCCGGAAACGCGATCGCCTGGATATTCCTGCTTATGATCCTAATCGTTCGTCCGCTTGGTGAGCCGCTATTTTTTACCAATCTAAACACCGAGAATGCGCCCGTTCTCAACGAATCTCCATGCCTTGGTGGAAATCTAACCCAAGAAGAATGCGCCGAGTATGCCGGGGCCGGACATGGGAAAACCTATGGGGAGCGTATTGCAGATAGGGGGTTCCCGAACATTCATGCGTATTCCCCGCAACTTGCGCTCATGCACGGTCTGAACAAAGTTAATGTTGGGTTGGCGAATGAATTTCTCGCTCCCGGTCGCAGGCTGCTTTCAGGATATTACCCCGCCATTGAGGGAATTCGCCGTGGCAATGTGGCATCCGATGTGAGCAACTATCACTTGTCTGAGTTTCTGCACCTATGCGCCGGCACGGGTGATGGGGCTGCCGCCGGGTTGAGTTCCACATACATCTCCCATGGAAAACTGGCCGAAGCGGATCCTCAAGCGCTTTCAGCTCTTCGCAACCACGAAATCACAGCGTGGGATGCGTTTACTCTCTACCGGGGGCTATACGCACCCAAGATGGAAGAATGGCCGGAAGAGCTTCCCAAGCCGCTACCGCCGTTGGTTTGCCCTGTCGATGGATGTGAAGGACATGGCGAACCCGCCCGCGTGGATGACCCCGAAGTTTTCGAAACCATGCGGGCAATTAGAGCGGATTCACCGGAAAGCTTCGTTCGTGCGCGTGACGATATTGTTATTGTCCAACAGGAACTGGCTGCTGAAACGGTACGGCTCTCGACATGGGAAGGTATGGCAGAACGGATGCGTAACCAACCCGTCCGCCTCGCTGTACCGCTGAATATGTCGCAGATGGCGGCCGACATAGATTTTCAAACGGCTGCTGAGGGAGCGGCTGAAGGCACGGATGCCGGTTCGATTATAGATACCGTTGCAGACTATGTCGTGTCCGCCCTTGCTGCGTGTGGAGCAGGCGCATCCACTGGCGCGGGCGTGGGCGGCGCGGTCGGTGCGCTTGGTGCAGGGGCAGGGGCAATCCCCGGTGCTGCTATTGGTGCGACGGTCGGGTGTGTAGGCGGAGCAGCCGCCGGAACCGGGGCACGCGCCTACATTGGAGAGAATGTCTTCTTTGATCGCGTTTTCCAGTGGAACATCGGTGAAGGAAGCGCGCGTTCAACTGGCAGCAACAATCAGCACATTTATACAGTCGAGAACTGTGCTGAATATCATATGCTGACGGATGCTCGGCTTGCAGCAGACATGGTGCTGGCGAACCGGTTAAATCAAACGCTTGACGAAGTGCTTTCTGACGAAGACGTGCAGTTGCCGGACAATTTCGATCAGATGACGTTGAATGACCAAGCCATGGTCGCGTTACAGAGCTCGCTAATGGCAGCTCAGAACAAATGTGACGGCGGCTTTCTGGGAATCGACACGGATTGTGACGAGGAAGCGATCCGTGAAATTAACGAACTTCTTGCCTACGCGCACACCCAGCGAATCAATAATTCCTTGAGCAACGCCATGGCCAATTCGCACGTACGTTCCGGTGGTGAAACACGATTTGTTGGAGGCTCACGAGAGCTCATTGCGGGGGCCGGCGGTTTCTTCGCACCTCTGGGGGTCGCGTGGAAGTCAGCTATTGGCGGTTTCGAGGCGGGCACCTATTCAAAGATCATGCCGCAAATCGTAGCTTTTGGAATAGCGCTTACCATAATGCTTACGCCATTTCTTTATATGGTTGGCCTGCTCGTTCCGCAATTCGCTTTGAATGTTATTTTAATTCCCATTATCGGCGTGTTCTATTTCGGCACTGTGAAGGTAATATTCACTATTATAAATATTCTCGCTTCAATTTTCATTGAGGCTGATGAAATGAACCTGTTGCACGGCCTACAGGCCAATTTTCCCGATGTCGTCCTCGGAAACCTCTACGGGGCGGCATTCCTTATTTCCGCCGGCTTGCTCTACGTATTCCGCGACCCGTCAGCGCTGGTAAAACAGGCGTCCGGCTCAGCCGACAAGTCCTCAACAATTTCCTGGCAGGAGGCGGCCGGTACGGCACTGTTGGGCCAGCAAGTGCTCGGTGGGTTAGGTAAGGTTGCCAACCCTGCGACGGCAGGACAAATCTCCGGAGCAATTCACAATCTGAAATCAGGGAACGTCTCCTTGAGCGATAGTTACGTAAACGCGCGTAACGATATTATACAATCTGGAGAAGAATCCGCTCTCGGCGCGGAGCACGCGCGCAATATGCCGCCGGAGACAAGAGAACAATCGCACTCGCGCGCGCGTGCAAAGGCGGCAGATGATCTGGAGGCACGCGGTCTTGAATATGCCAAAGGAGTCGGTGCTCCGTCGTCTGCACGTAAAGCGACCAAGTACGAGGAGTTGGACGGTCAATACAGTAAACCAGTGGAACATGATCCGGCTGTGACGCAGCTTGCAGAGGCGCTTCAAAAGCGCATTGGCCTTAACGCGCGCTCAGCACAGTGGATGGCGGCCAAGGCATTTCGGAACGGTGGGCCCGCTACGGTACAAAAGCAAACCAAAGGACCGCCCCTGGTTGATCTCGACCTGGATGCCATTGACCGTAGTAGCGATATGCATATGAAGGCGTTTGTGCAGGAATTGAAAAGGTCAGGCGCGATGTCGGAATTCTCGGATATCAAAACGCGCCGTCGTAAGGGGCGGATTGATTTATGATGAGGCTCTCGACGCCGGTGACCGTTTTTTTGATTCTGTCGGCTTGTATAGCTTGGCTCCAGCCATATTTGCCGGCCTCTTTGGTTCTGCCCTTCCCTTCGTCCTGGATTGAAGCCCATGCTGCACGCTACATCTTGGCCGGGTTGTGCGTTGCGCCAATCCTCCTGACTTGGGATCAAAGATAGAAAAAGCCCCGCCGATTGGCGGGGCTTCAAGTTTGGTCGGTGTCAGGCAGCCTGGTTCTGGGACTTCGGCGCCATGCGCTGGCCTTCGAGCCATTTATTGAACTCGGCGCGGTCGATGTAGACCCGTCCGCCGATTTTGATCAGCGCCGGGGCCATGCCGTTTGTCTCGGCATGGAATATCCACCAGCGCAGCTTGCTCTCGGTCACGAACGGCGCCTCCGCCGCAAGCTGCTTGACCGTTCGCAGCTCCTTGTAATCGATCAAGGGCTGAGCCCTCCGTCGTCGATTGACGTCAAAAAGAGCAGGAACAGGTCGAAGCTACGCGGAAATGGCGGGAATCTCAATTTCCGGCGGGGCTGAGGCGCGTCAGGCGTCCGGCTGGTCGCCTTCGCTCGGCCCAAGGTAGCGGGTGTTCATGCGACCGACGACGTCCTTGACGTGGCTCTCGGACAGGTGTGCGTAACGGCGCACCATCTGGAGCGTCCGGTGCCCCAGCACTTCGGCAATCTCCACAAGGCTCGCGCCGTTCATGGCGAGATAGCTGGCCGTGCTGTGCCGCAGGTCATGGAAGCGGAAGTCGGTCAGGCCGGCGGCATCGCGGGCGTTCTCCCAGGCCTTGCGGATGTCGATCGGGCCCTGGCCGTCCCGGCGCGGGAACAGCCATTTGGTCTCCGGCGGCTCGGGCAGCTCCTTGTAGAGCGCCTTTGCATAGGCGATCTGGTCGCGGATGGCCGGGGCGATCTGCGGCACGATGTGGGCGGCCCGGGTGTCACCGTTTTTGGTGTTGCGCAGGATCGCCGTCTCGCGCTTGAGGTTCACGTCGTCGAGCGTGAGGCCGAGTATCTCGCTGCGGCGCGCGCCGGTGCTGATCGCAAGCAGCACCACGGGATAGAGCTGTGGGTTGTCGCTTTCCTGACAGGCCTTGAGCAGCGCCGCCCGCTCGTCATCGTGCAGATAGCGGGTCCGCTCGTTCCGGATCTTGGTGATCTTGTTCACCCCGTCGAGTGGGCTGGAGGCCGTCCAGCCCCATTGGATGGCGTATTTGAACAGCAGCGCGAGCTCGTCGCGATAGTGCTTCAAAGTCTTCGGGCTCTTGGGCCTGGGCGCCTTCTTCGGCTTGCCGTTCTCGTCGCTCGGCTTGCGCCGGCTATCGCCCGCTGCGGCAAGCGCGTTCATCTTCTCGCTCACCAGGTCGGGCGTGATGTAGGCGAGGGCGTATTCCCCGAGCTCCCGTTCCCAGAAGTTCAGGAACGAGGCTTCCGCCCGCTTAGTGCTTTCGGCGCGGTGAATGAATACCTCCTTGCGGAAGCGGTCGATCACGTCCTGCAGGGTCTTGCTGCCGGCCGTGCGGACGACGTTTTTGAACTCGCCCTTCCGGATGCCGCTCTCGGTGTCCTGTGCCCACTGCTTGGCGTCCGTGAGCCGCTTGAAGGTGCGAGTCTGGGGCGGGAAGCCCTTCATACGGACCATGACCCGATAGCTCGGGCCGTTCCTGCCGTTGCGCTTCTGGATAGTGGCCATGATCGTGCCTGTGCCAAGCGAGGGGAAGGGTGTGCCAGACCGTCTTTTGGCACATTTTTGGCACACTGAAAATCAAAAATCTTCAACAATGACCAAGCGTGCCACGGATAAAAATCACGTAATATCAACCCATAAGATGTTGGTGGTTGTTGGCGGATTGTGCCAAAAGTGGGCTTTCTCTTGGCTCATAACCTGAAGGTCGCAGGTTCAAATCCTGCCCCCGCAACCACTTTTACCGAACGGGCCGTCCTCTCATCGAGGGCGGCCCGTTTGGCTTCTGATTTCGGTCAGTTGCCGGCGACCCGCCGGCTCTGGCCGCGCCAGTGGGGTTCGCGGAGGTCCTTTCGCTTCACCTTGCCGACCGGCGACCGGGGCAGCGGATCGGTCTGCAGCTCGATCTTCGCCGGCCGTTTGTAGGAGCCCAGCCGGTCCGCACAGAGCTGGATCAGTTCTTCCTCGGTCACCGGCGTGGTGCCGTTGGTGACGCAGATCGCCATCGGGCTCTCGCCCCAGCGTTCGCTCGGGATGCCGAAGACGGCCGCCTCGATCACCGCGGGATGGGAGGCCAGGGCGTTCTCGATCTCCGCAGGGTAGATGTTGAAGCCGCCGGAAACGATCATGTCGCCGGCGCGGTCCAGCATGTAGACATAACCGTTCTCGTCGATCCGGCCGATGTCGCCGGTGCGGACCCAGCCGTCGATCATCCGTTCGGCGGTGACTTCCGGGTCTTTCCAGAATCCGGTCATCTGCCCGTCGCACCGGGCGACCAGTTCGCCTTCCTCGCCGAGGGGCACCTCGTTGCCGTCCCCGTCGCAGATCTTGAGGTCGGCGAAGGGCAGGGGCATGCCGCAGGCCTGCAGGGGATTCGACCCTTCGACCTCGGCGAACCACTGGTCCGGCCCCATGACGGTGATCGGCACTGCCTCGGTCTGCCCGTAGACCTGCCAGAGGCGATGCCCGAAGATCTCGTGGGCCTTCAGCGCGGTCGTCTCGGTGATCGGCGCCGCCCCGATCTGCATGCATTTCAGTTTCGGGAAATTCCGCCTGCCGACACCGGGATGATGGACCAGCATGTTCACCATGGTGGGCACGGCGAACATGATGCTGATTTCCTCCTGCTCCATGATGTCCAGCGTGTCGCCGGGGTCGAAGTGATCGAGCAGCACATTGCAGCCGCCGCCGAGCCAGACGGGCACGAAGGAATAGCCCGAAGCGTGGCTGATCGGCCCGATGTGCAGGCATTTGTCGCCGGGGACGATCGGCGGAAAGAGGTAGTGCCAGTCGCGGCCTGCGGCGAGCCAGGCCCTGTGCGTGTAGGCCACGCCCTTGGGCAGGCCGGTCGTGCCGCCGGTATGGCGGATGATGAAAAGGTCGTCCGCGTCGGCCTCGACGCCCGGATCGCTGTCATCCTGCTGCGCCAGCCAGTCCTCGTAGTTTTCGTCGCGGATCAGCACCCGTTCCAGTGACGGCACCTCGTCCTCCAGCCCCGCGGCCTCCGCCGCATGGTTGCCTGAGACCACCAGGACGCGGCAGTCGGTGTGGGAGAGCATGTGCACATGGGTTTCCCGCGCATTCCGCGGATAGAGCGGTACGCGAACCAGGTTCGCCGCCGCCGCGCCGAGAAACATGTCAGACGCCTCGACGGAGTTGTCCTCCAGAACGCCGACGCGGTCGCCGGGCTTCAATCCCATTCCCAGCAGCGCGTTCGCCAGTCTGAGGCCCCGTTTCCAGGCCTCGCCGAAGGTCAGCCGCCGGTCGCGCCAGACCACTGCCTCCCGGTCGGAATAGAAGCGCGCCGAACGCGCCATCAGGGTCCGCATGTCCATCCAAGTATCCTCCCCTTGCAACCCGGTATGCAGATGCAGGCGGGATGCTAGCCCGGAATGACACGGTTGTGCACGTCGCTCTCGTGATGGATCGTCCACCGGAGACTGAGCTGCGCCCCTTTGACAAGGTCGAAGAAGGGCATTGGCAGACTGACGCGGACTGGTCGTGCCAGGGACCGTTGTTGAGGGTCTCAGGCCGCCAGCTGCCGCCAATCTGCAACCGCCGCATCGCGGCGCGCTCAGAAGACTTTCTGACGGATCGGGTGGCGATCGAGGTTGAAGATCCCATGGGGTAGGTCGCGACCCACCCCTTCAGAGTGGTGTCGCAACATGACTCTGTAGGGGGCAACCATGTCATCGATCGAACACCTTTCCGAAGAGCGGGCTGCGGTCCGCACTGATCTGAGTGCAGTTTTCGTGTCGCTGGAACTCAGCCGATCAACCTGGCTGATCACGTCGTTGTCGCCCGGCGGCGGGGAGAAGATGTCCAGACACCAGGTACGGAGCGGGGATATCGCAGGCCTACTCGCGAGATTCTCCCAGCTGCAGGCGAAGAGCATGGCGCGTACCGGACAATCGTACCGCCTGATCGTGATCCATGAGGCTGGCCTGGACGGGTTCTGGATCCATCGCACTCTTCGGAACGCCGGCATCGAGAGCCATGTCGTGGACCCGGCTTCCATAGCCACTTCGCGCCGTCGGCGACGTGCCAAGACGGATGGGATCGACGGCGAGGCTCTCGTCAGAGCCTTGCTCGCCTACAAACGCGGCGAGCCGCGGGTCTGCGCCATAGTGAAGGCGCCCACGCCAGAGGCAGAGGACCGTCGGCAGATTAGCCGTGAGCGCCGGTCCCTGATCGCCGAACGGGTCGAGCACGTCAACCGCATCAAGGGGCTGCTCTTCGCGCAGGGCATCAGGGACTACGAGCCGGTTCGGCAGGACCGGCGTCAACGCCTGGAGGCACTTGGAACTGGCGATAGACGTCCGCTCCCGGCCTGCCTGAAGCAGCGTCTCAGCCGGGAACTAGACCGACTGGAGCTCATTCTGGAACAGATCAGGATGGTGGAGACGCAGCGTGATGCGCTTCTCGCAGCACAGGCCAAGGTATCGCAGTCACCGCCGGCGGTCCTCCAGGCGTTGAGGGGCATCGGTCCGGAATTCGCCATGGTCCTGTGGTCCGAAGGGCTCTTCCGGCACTTCGCCAACCGAAGGCAACTCGCCTCTTACGCCGGGCTGGCTCCAACGCCCTGGCAGAGCGGAACCATTGCCCGGGAGCAGGGCGTCTCGAAGGCCGGAAACGCGCGACTTCGTACAACAATGATCCAGCTCAGTTGGCTATGGCTGAGGCACCAGCCGAAGTCCGCCTTGACGTTGTGGTTTCACGAGCGAGCCAAGGCCGTCGGCGGCCGCAACAGACGCGTCATGATCGTGGCTCTGGCGCGCAAGCTGCTCGTCGCGCTGTGGAAGTTTGTGACTACGGGCGTTGTTCCAGAGGGCGCGATCATGAGCGCAACCTAGCAAGCCGCTTTACCCTCTGATCCTGTTCCGCAGGGCCTGATCAGCCTTGCCGGATCCAGGTGGACGGACCGAACAATCATTTGGCTGAAATAGCCGTGTTGAAGAGTGGCTCCGTCCTCCTGAGCCTCCACCGCAGAAAGCGGGATATTGGTGCAGCCGGCTCGACCGGCGACCGGATGTGAGTTTGATCGGTCCGGAAACGGGCCGAGTCATTGGAAAGGGCTCGGACCTGGATCCCAACAGCCTGGAAGGAGTGCTATGCACGAAGCAAACTGAACCGTGCCTTGACCAACCATTCCCCATGTGAG